>DATFJS010000101.1:0-3519 GCA_035269045.1 Longimicrobiales bacterium
CGCTGCTCGACTTCGACGGCGAGGAGATCCGTATCCCGCTGGACCCCACCCTCTCGCCCGACGCCAACGCGCGCCGGCTGTACGACCGCGCCGCCCGCCTGGAACGCGCCGCCGAGCGCCTTCCCGGCATGATCACCGACGCACGACGGGAACTCGAGGCCGCGGCGGAACTGGCAGAGCGGGTCGAGGGCGGTGACGTGGAGCGCGCCGAACTCGAGGCCGCGTTGCCGGAGCGCTCGTCCCGGGGCGGTGGGGACGACGAGGGTCCGTCCCTGCCCTATCGGCGCTACCGGTCCTCGGGCGGACTGGAGATCCGGGTGGGACGGGGTGCCGCAAGGAACGACGACCTGACCTTCCACCACTCGCGACCTGACGACGTCTGGATGCACGCGAGCCAGGTCGCCGGGGCCCACGTCATCCTGCGCTGGGACGCCGACGGCGCTCCCCCGGCGCGGGACCTCGCCGAGGCGGCCACGCTGGCGGCCTGGTTCTCGAAGGCCCGCACCTCGGGCTCCGTGCCGGTGGCATGGACACGTCGCAAGTACGTGCGGAAGCCACGGAAGGCACCACCCGGGTCGGTGCTGCCCGACCGCGTCGAGACGGTCTTCGTGAAGCCGAGTCGCGCGGTGGAGGAGCGGCTTCGGGACGAAGCCTGATGCTTCGCCGGGCGCGGCACGTGGACGACCGCGCCTTTCTGCCGGCCGCCCTCTGCCGGCCGCCCTCTCCAAGCCGACCGGACCGGAGCCGGCTCAGCCGTCGAGTGCCTGCCGGAGTCCCCGGACGAATGCGGCGGCGCCCTCGACGCCCTCCGCCTCGAGCGTCTTGATCAGCGCGCTCCCGACCACCACGCCCTCCGCCACCTCGGCGACGGCGCGCGCCTGCTCCGGGGAACTGATCCCGAATCCGACCGCGACGGGGAGCCCGACGGCCGTCCGGATCTCGCGCACGCGATCGACCAGGTCCTCCGGCAGGTCGGCCCGCGCTCCGGTCACCCCCGTCCGGCTGATGTAGTAGAGGAAACCGGCGGCCTGATCCGACACCGCCGCCACCCGCTCGACGGCCGTCGTCGGTGCCAGCAGGCGGATGAGATCCAGCCCGGACGAGGAGATGCGCTCCTCCAGTTCCGGGTCCGAGCCCGCCGGCAGGTCGGTCAGAAGCAGGCCGTCGGCGCCCGCCGCGACGGCGTCGCGACAGAAAGCCTCGTCCCCGTAGCGTACCACGGGGTTCAGGTAGGTGAAGAGCACGACGGCCGTGTCGTGGGTCTCGCGAAACTCCCGCAGCGCCTCGAACACCCCCTTCACCTTCGTCCCGTTCTGGAGCGCCCGGAAGGAGGACGCCTGGATCGTGGGTCCGTCCGCGAGCGGGTCGCTGAACGGAACCCCCAGCTCGATCACGTCCGCGCCGGCGTCCGCGATCGCCCGCATGAGCGGGACGGTGGTGTCGCGCTCCGGGAAGCCGGCGGTGATGTAGGGCACGAGCACGCCCCGGCCTTCGTCGGCGCGGCGGGCGAACACACGGGAGATACGGGAATCGGACATCGGGAAGACCGGACGGGACCCGGGACCGGGTCGGGTGGAAATCAGGCGCGAACGAGAGTCAGATGAGGTAGTCCGCGACGCGGATCCCGTACTTCTGCGGATCCGTCGTCTTGAGGATCGACCGGCGGGCTTCCCCACCCGGCGGATCGACGGACAGATCCAGTTCGACGGGATCGGCGATCGGCACGCCCATCGGGTCGGAGATGATCTTGACGATCGGGAGGTGCAGGAGGCTCGGATCCGGATTGGTTCGCGCGACCACCGCCAGCTCGTAGCTGTCGAGAATGACGAGCGTACCGATCGGGAAGACGCCGGTCGCGGAAATCAGCGCCTTCACCAGCAGTGGATCGTACCCGCGCTTCGGATTCTCCTTCATCTCGCGGAGCACCTGGTCGGCGCCCCACGGCTTGTGCTGATAGCTCCGCACCGAAGTCGCCGCATCGAAGCCGTCGGCGACCATGACGATGCGGCTGAACAGGGTCGGCTTGCGCTCGCGACGATTCTCCGGATATCCGGTGCCGTCGATCTTCATGTGGTGTTCGTACGCCATCAGCATCTGGCGGTACGGGATGTCGATGTAGGCCCCGGTCTGGAAGAGCTGGAGAAGCCCGAGCGTGGGATGCTCGCGAACCTCCTGCCACTCGTCGTCGGTCAGCGCCCCCGGCTTCGTCACGATTTCGTGGGCGATGCGCATCTTCCCCACGTCGTGGAGCAGCGCACCGAGCCCGAGTTCGTACAGGTCGAACCGCTCCAGCCCGAGTCGCTGCCCGATGACCACGCTGAAGATGCACACGTTCACACAGTGGGTGAACGTGTACTCGTCGAAGTCGCGCAGCGTCGTCATGGTGACGATCGACGGCTCGTCGGCGAGCACCTGGTCGACGATTCCCTGCACCGCCCGCTTCACCTTCCGGGCGTTCACGGCTCGTCCCAGACGGACGTCGCCGAGCACGTCCTTCGCGAGTTTCACCGACTGCGCGTAGGTCCGCTTGGCCTGCTCGAGGACCTCCTCCTCCTCCAGGTCGTCGCCGTAGTCGTTGGCCTCGTCGGGCTCGATCGACGTGACCGGGGTCTCGGCGAGGCGGGCGAGGAAGGTGGGGAGCGGATAGTCACCCGGCTCGCGCGCCAGCAGCGACAGAAAGGGTGCCCACTCCTCGCGGGTCACGCCCGGGAAGATCTCCAGCGCCCCGATTCCGTGCCGACGAAGGGCCTGCCCGACGTTCCCGAAGGTGGCGAAGTTCGAGAGGTCGAGTCGGAGGCGCACGTCGTTGAGGAAGAAGAACTCGCCCACGACACGCAGTTCGAGCCCTTCCCCTCGCCCGAGGATGGTCTCCACCGTCGACTGCAGTTCGGAGATCGCCTGCTGGACGGCCTCGTTCTCGAGCGGGTAGAGCTTCAGGGCCCTCATGGCGCCGTGCATGTTCGCGAGCAGCCGCTTGCCGTGCTGCTGCAGGCTCGCCATGCCGGCATTCCCCCCACCGACGCGCATGCTCCCGGACGTCATGCGAGCCCGCCCGTCATGTGCCCGCCCCGGTCCGGCGCTCCATCTGCAGCGCCCGGGTGACGGCGCTGCGAACCACGGCGTCGTCGTCGCGGTGCGCGCGATCCAGCGCGATCATGGCCTCGGAGGTGCCGACCCGACCGAGGCCCAGGGCGGACGAGGCGCGGATGTCGCTGCTCTCGCGCCGGCCCAGGAACCCACGACCGTTCAGGTATCCGTCGAGCAGATCGACCGCCTCCGGATCCCCCAGGCGTCCGTACGACTCGAAGAAGGCGATCTTCTCGCGCCGGTCCGCGTTCCGGATGGCCCGCGACGAGAGGATGTCCCGGAAGATCGGAGCGGCGCCCCGGTAGGAGGCCGCTCCCAGCACCCGCGCCGCTTCGATGCGCACGGCGACGTCCGGATCCCTGAGGAGTTCGGTGACGCTTCCCATCAGCGTCGGTACGTTCAGCGCACCGACCGCCTCCGTCGCGGCCAGTC
>DATFJS010000102.1:0-3157 GCA_035269045.1 Longimicrobiales bacterium
GATCCGTGAAGACGTCGTACGTGAGGAACTCGAACTTCCGCATGTGGGAGTCGTCGGAGGTGGAAGAGGGTACGGAGCCGCGCTCGCCCGGTCCCCTACCCCGAGCCCGTGAGACGGTCCCATGTGGCCCGGCGTCGGGAACCCTCGCGGGGGGCAGCGGATATCTGAACTTCCCGCTCCCGCAACAGGACGTCCGCATGCTCATCAAGTCGAAGAAGCCCTGGGACGACATCCCCTCCTCCGAGATCACCCCGGAGGAGGTCTACATGAACCGTAGGGAGTTTCTCGGAGCCGCCGTGGGTGCAGCGGGGCTCGCGACGATCCGACCCGAGTCGATCGAGGCGGCGATCCGTCGCCGCCATGGCGTCGGGCAGGAGCCCGAGGTGCCCGGCGACGTGACGATGGGGGAGCCGCTTCGCGAGGACGTCACCGAATACCGGCACATCACGACCTACAACAACTTCTGGGAGTTCGGCGCGGACAAGGACGACCCGGCTCGGAACGCCGGCTCGTTCAACCCCGAGCCGTGGACGGTCCGGATCGAGGGCGAGTGCGCCAACCCGGGAGACTACGGGCTCGAGGACCTGATCCGCCCGGACGAGGTCGAAGACCGGATCTACCGCTTCCGCTGCGTCGAGGCGTGGTCGATGGTCGTGCCGTGGCGTGGCATCCCGCTCCGGAACGTCATCGCACGGGCCGCACCCAACAACAACGCGCGGTACGTCCGCTTCGAGACGGTCTTCCGCCCCGAGGAGATGCCCGGCCAGAAGCTCCCTCTGCTGCCGTGGCCCTATGTCGAGGGGCTGCGCCTCGACGAGGCGACGAACGAGCTGGCGATGCTCGTGACCGGACTCTACGGTCGGGACCTCCCGAACCAGAACGGCGCCCCCCTCCGGCTCATCGTCCCGTGGAAGTACGGCTTCAAGTCGATCAAGTCGATCGTGAAGATCTCGTTCGTCGAGGACATGCCGCTGAACACGTGGCAGGAGCTCCAGCCGAACGAGTACGGGTTCTTCGCCAACGTGAACCCCGAGGTGGACCACCCGCGCTGGAGTCAGGCGAGAGAGCGTCCGCTGCCGAGCCTCCGGCGCTCCCGTCGCACGGAGCTGTTCAACGGGTATGCCGAGCAGGTCGGGCACATGTATCGTGACATGGACCTGACGCGCTGGTACTGACGGCCCCGGACCGGGACTCCCCATGACCCGGAAGCGGCAGCTCCTGCTTCTGCGCATCGCGGCGTGGGCCGGCGCGAGCGCCCCGCTGCTCTGGATGGCGTACCGCATCCTGCTCGGCGAGGGACTCGGCGCCGATCCGACGCAGGAGCTGACCCACTGGTCGGGGTTCACCGCGCTCACCCTCCTTCTGGTGAGCCTCGCGGTCACGCCCGTCCGACGGATCACCGGGTGGAACCAGATCCAGAAGGTGAGGAGGATGCTCGGACTCTGGGCGTTCTTCTACGCCTCGATCCACGTGTTCGTGTATGCGTACTTCGACCAGGTGCTCGCACTCGATTTCATCCTCGAGGATGTGCTCGAGCGCCCCTTCACGCTGGTCGGAGCCGCGTCGTTCCTGCTTCTGCTTCCGCTCGCCATCACCTCCACGAAGGGATGGATCCGGCGGATGGGTCGAAACTGGGTGCGCCTGCACTGGCTGGTCTACCCCGCGGCGGTGCTGGGCGTCCTTCATTTCGAGCTGGGTCAGAAGGCCGACCTCACACGCGGGCCGGTGATCATGGGGGTGATTCTGGCGGCGCTGCTCGGCATCCGGGTCGGGTACGCGCTGCGGTCCAGGTCCGGCAGCGAGGGCGGGTCGTCGCGCACACGCCCCGCCGAGAGCTGATCGGCGACGTATGCCCCCTCTCCGGGGCCTCCACGGCGGCCGAGGTCGTGATACCTTTTTCGGCATGAAGACTCTCCGCCGAACCATCTCGTCCCTCTCTCTCTTCCTTCTCGCCGCCTGCGCGTCGGGCGCCCCCCCGTCCGAGTCGCTCACGCCGGTTCCGCCGCGCGTGGATGAAGCCGCCGTACCGCAGGAGGGCGTGGACTACGCCGTGTACCGGTCGGACGGGTCTTCCGCCAGTCTCGTCGATGTCCTCTCCGACCTGGATACGGTCGAGGTCCTGCTGTTCGGAGAGGAGCACGACGACGTGGTCGGGCACCGCATCCAGCTCGAGGTCTTTCGACGGCTGCTGGCGGGTGTCGGCGGACGGGGACCGATGGCGACTCCCGGTGCGCCGGGATCGGCGGCCCCCGGAGGACTCGATGACGACGAGCTTCGCGACGTGCGCCTGTCGCTCGAGATGTTCGAGCGGGACGTGCAGATCGTGCTCGACGAGTACCTCGCCGACCTGATCACCGAGGACCACTTCCTCGCCAGCGCCCGCCCTTGGGACAACTACGACCGGGACTATCGTCCGATGGTCGAGCTCGCGAAGCACGTGGAGGTGCCGGTGATTGCGGCGAATGCACCGCGCCGGTACGTGAACCGGGCCTCCCGGCTGGGTCGGGGAGCGCTCGATGCTCTGTCGGACGAGGCACGGGCATGGCTGCCGCCGCTTCCGTACCCCGAGGCCAGCGACCCCTACCGGGCGGAGTGGGACGGGCTGATGGGGGACGCCGCGATGCACATGTCCGGTGATCCGCTCGACGGCCAGACGCTGTGGGACGCCTCGATGGGAGAGTCCATCGTCCGGACACTCGAGGCGGACGGGCCGTTCCCCCCGCTCGTCTTCCATCTCGCGGGTGGCTTCCACGTGGAGAACGGGACGGGCATCCCCGAGACCATCCAGCATTACCGACCCGGCACGTCGGTCCGCTCGGTGGCGGTGCGCGCCGTCTCCGATCCGTCGAGCTTCGACACCGAGATGGCGGGTGCGGGCGACTACGTGATCCTGACGCGGGACCCCGAGGGCGAGGGGTAGGCTCCGCCCGTCCGACTGCGCCGAACGCCCTGGACGAACCAGGTGAGGGAAGCGGCCAGGCCGGTGAGTTGAAGCACCGGGGCGCCGGCTCCCCACCCCCACGCCTCCGCGACGCCGGGCAGCGCGAACCAGGCCCAGAGCGTGATGGCCCCGAATCCGAGCGCAAGGATCGCGCGATCCCACCCGGGCCGGAGCGCGACCACGATCGCGGCGACCACGCTCCATGACACGACGGCG
>DATFJS010000103.1:0-12813 GCA_035269045.1 Longimicrobiales bacterium
CAGTCGCACCACCGCCACCGCCGAGGCCACCGCGACCACGCCCAGCGTGATCGCGGATCCGACATTCCCGTACAGCGCCGACCCGGTCGCGAACAGGGCGGCGTAGATCGCGGTCACACCGAGGAAGAAGCCTGCGATGGCGGCCGTCGGACTCTCCCCCTCCGTCGGCTCCACCTCGCCGACGACCGCACGCCAGCCCGGACCCATCGGGCGGATCCGGTCGTGGAAGGACTCGAGCACGGAGCGGTCGGTCGGACGCGTGAGGAAGGTCACGCTCATCCAGGCCACGGTCGTGATGGCGACTGCCGCGACCAGCTGGGTGGACGAGTTCCAGTCCGGGACGGGCCACGAGATGCCGGCGACCCCCCCACGGAGCCACACCGCGACCCCGAACGAGACGACCATCGCGGAGATCTCGCTCCACGCGTTGATGCGCCACCAGAACCAGCGGAGGATGAAGACCAGTCCGGTGCCCGCGCCGATCTGCAGGATGATGTTGAAGGTCTCCAGCGCCGTCTGCAGTTCGAGCGCCACCAGCGTCATCAGGACCGTGAGAACCGCGGTCGAGACCCGCGCGGCGGTGACGGCCTGCCGTTCCGTCGCATCCGGCTTCACGAACCGGCGCCAGAAGTCCTGCACGATATACGATGCGCCCCAGTTGAGGTGCGTGCTGATCGTGGACATGTACGCCGCGGCCAGCGACGCGACCACCAGGCCGAGCAGCCCCGCCGGCAGGAAGGTGAGCATCGCCGGATAGGCGAGGTCGTTGCCGAGGATCGACGGGTCGATGTTCGGGAAGGCCGCCTGGATCGAGTCCAGGGTCGGGAAGACCACGATCGAGGCGAGCGCGACGAGGATCCACGGCCACGGCCGGATTCCGTAGTGGGCCACGTTGAACCAGAGAACGGCCTTGAGCGCGTTGTCCTCGTCCTTCGCCGCCAGCATCCGCTGGGCGAGGTAGCCTCCTCCGCCCGGCTCCGCGCCGGGGTACCAGATGCTCCACCACTGGATGGCGATGGGCACGATGAAGACCGCCATCGCGGTGGAGGTGTCGGAGAAGTCGGGGAGGAAGTTCAGCGATCCCTCGAGGGCGGGGTTGGTCATCAGCGCCCCGAGCCCTCCGACGTCGGGATGGTTCACGGCGACGACCGCCGCCGCGATCGCCCCGATCATGGCGACGACGAACAGCAGCAGATCCGTCGCCACGACGCCCCACAGCCCGGCGGTGGCCGAGTAGAGCAGGGTGAGACTGGCCATGATGACGACGACCGTCGTGGGCGCGATGCCCAGCAGCACGCCGCCGATCTTGATCGCGGCGAGGGTCACGCTGGCCATCACCATGACGTTGAAGAGCACGCCGAGGTACAGGGCCCGGAACCCCCGGAGGAAGGCGGCCTCCTTCCCGGAATACCGAAGCTCGTAGAACTCGATGTCGGTGAGGACGCCGGAGCGCCGCCACAGCTTCGCGTAGAAGAAGACGGTCAGCATGCCGGTGAGCGCGAAGGCCCACCACACCCAGTTTCCGGCCACGCCGTCGCTGCGGACGATGTCGGTGACGAGGTTCGGCGTGTCGGTCGAGAAGGTCGTCGCGACCATCGACGTGCCCAGAATCCACCAGGGCAGGGTGCGACCGGCGAGGAAGTACGACTCGGCGTCGGTGCCCGCCCGTCGCGTGAACCACAGGCCGACGACCAGGACGATCGCGCCGTAGACCGCGACGACCGTCCAGTCGAGCGACGTCAGCAGCATGCCCTGCTCCGGATCACGCGAAGATCGCGGGGTGCCCGCCGGTGTGGAGGAAGACGATGCGGTCCCCGGCGGGGAAGCGTCCCTCGCGGACGGCGGCGACCATGCCCGCCGCGGCCTTCGCCGTGTAGACGGGGTCCACGAGGATGCCCTCGCTCCGCGCGAAGAGGTCGAGGGCCTCGTCGGAGGCCTCGGTGGGGATGCCGTAGCCGTCCCCGACGTGGCTGTCGTCGACGTCGACCCTGGGCAGAATCGTCCCGAGTTCCCGCTCGTGCTGGCCGAGTCGCGCCAGCGCGCCGACGGCGAGATCGCTCGCGGTCTCCAACAGCTCGTCCGCGGGGGTGTCGGCGCTCACCGCCACGATGTGCACGTCGGGACGATCGAGCAGCGCGAACCCCGCCATGAGTCCCGCGAGCGTGCCGCCCGACGACGACGACAGGTAGAGGTTCACGTCCCGGTCGCGTGTCATCGGGAGCTGTTCGTGGATCTCCACCGCCGCGCGGACGTAGCCGAGCGCGCCCAGTGACGTCGAAGCGCCCAGCGGAACGACGAGCGCGCGTCCGCCGGCACGGGCGATCCGCTCGGCCTCCTCCTCCATCGCGGGATTCCGCTCCTGCCGACTCTGTACCGTTCGGACCTTCGCGCCGAGGATTCGGCAGAGCAGGGCGTTGCCCGTGGGAGGCTCGGGGATCTCACCGTTCACCACGAGCCGGCATCCCAGTCCCAGTCGGGCCGCAGCAGCGGCCGTGACGCGGCAGTGGTTCGACTGCGGCCCGCCGGTGGTGATCAGGTGGGTCACGCCGTCCACCCGGGTAGGTCCCAGCTCGTGCTCGAGCTTCCGCACCTTGTTGCCTCCGAGCCCGAACCCGGTCTCCTCGTCGAGCTTGAGGTAGAGCTCCGGGGTCTCGGGTCCGAGCGCGCCGCGAAGGCGCGGTGCGGTCACGAGAGGGGTGCGTCCGAGCACGAGGTGCGTGCGCGGATGGGCCTCGAGCAGTGCGAAGAGTTCGTCCGAGGTCATGTCGGTCGGGGTTTGGTGCGTGCGGCTTCCCGCACGGTGCGGGCGTGGATCTCCACGATCCGGTCGACGTCGGGAGCGTAGCCTCCCGCCATGACCACCGCCACCGGCACGGCCAGTTCGTCGGCGAGCGCGAATACGCGGCGGTCCCGCTCCGCGAGTCCTTCCGCCGTCATCGCGAGCCGCCCGAGCTTGTCGAGTTCGTAGGCATCCGCCCCCGCGACGTAGAAGAGCAGGTCGGGCCGATGACCGCGCACGCGGTCGAGCGCCGGCTCCATCGCGGCCAGGTAGTCCGCGTCTCCGGTTCCGTCGGGGAGCGCCACGTCGAGGTCGCTCTCCTCCTTCCGGAAGGGGTAGTTCGACGAGCCGTGAACCGAGATCGTGAGGACCGAAGGGTCGTGGCGGAAGATCACGGCTGTGCCGTTGCCCTGATGCACGTCGAGGTCGAGGACCGCGACCCGGCGCACCCGCCCCTCGGTCTGCAGCGCCCGCGCGGCCACCGCGACGTCGTTGAAGACGCAGAAGCCTTCGCCGCGGTCCTCGTACGCGTGGTGCGTTCCGCCGGCGAGGTTGGCGCCCCGTCCCTCCTCCAGCGCCGCCCGGGCGGCGCCGATCGTGCCGCCGACCGATCGACGCGAACGCTCGACCAGACCGGGAGACCAGGGAAATCCGATCCGTCGGACGGCCTCTCGGGCGAGGGTGCCCTCGACGACCCGACGCAGATACTCCGGAGCGTGCACGCGCAGGATGTCCGTATCGGACGCCGGATCCGGAACCCTCAGCTCCAGCCCGGTGTCTCCCGAGAGGCACTCCCGGAGCCGCACGTACTTGCTCATCGGGAATCTGTGGCCCTCGGGTAGCGGGAGGACGAACTGATCGCTGTAGAACGCCTTCATCGGGGACGGTGGCTTCGATCTCTGGTGACGGGCATGGCGTTTTTCGCGATTGGAGCGGCCGGGCTCGAGGCACAGGTCTCCGGCACGCTGACCGGGCGCGTGGTCGACGGGGGCGGGCCCGTCGAGTCCGCCGCCGTGCGCCTTCTCGAAGGCCCCGATATCATCGCCGGGGTCGGCTCCGACGTCGACGGGCGCTTCACGATCGACGGCCTCGCGCCCGGACAGTACACGCTGGGCGTGACCCGGATCGGACTGGCCGACTTCACGCGCCTCGTGACGATCGTGGCGGACTCCACGACCACGGTCGAGGTGCGGATGCGCCCGGCGGCGATCGCACTTTCCGGGATCGCCGTGGAGGGTCGTGCCAGCCGGGAGCGGGAGGTGTTCGAGGAGTCGGCCGGCGTCACCACGCGGGAGCTGAGTTCGGCCGACATCCGGCTCGTGCCCGGGCTGTCCGAAGCGGACCCGATCCGCGCGATCGAGGTCCTGCCCGGCGTCGTCTCGACGTCGGACTTCACCTCCGCCTTCAACGTGCGCGGCGGGTCCGCCGATCAGAACCTGATCCTGCTGGACGGCATCCCCATCTTCAGCCCCTTCCACCTCGGGGGCGTCTTCAGCGTGTTCAATCCCGACATGGTGGGACGCGCCGAGCTCCGGTCCGGAGGATTCGGGGCCGAGTACGGGGGACGCGTCTCCTCGGTCCTCCGGATCGAGTCGGATCTGGGGGACGGCGAGTTCGGCGTGGACGCCGGCGTGTCGCTCCTCTCGTCACGGGCCACGGTCCGGGACGGATTCGCCGACGGACGGGGACGCTGGCGGATCTCCGCGCGGCGGTCCTACTTCGACGTCCTGTTCGCCCCGGTCGCGGACATCCCCTACCACCTGCAGGATCTGCAGGGGGCGTTCGAGTGGCGCACCGGTGATCGGAGCCGCCTGCGCATCTCCGGCTACACCGGGGCGGACGTGGTCGACTTCAGCACCGTCGACGAGGAGACCTTTCCGCTCCGCATCGACTGGGACTGGGGGAACGATCTCATCGGCGCATCATGGGTCCGCCTGTTCGATCGGGGCCAGCTGACCCTCGGGACGTCGTGGACGCGGTTCGACACCGGGCTCGGCTTTCCCGACTTCGACGATACGAGCTTCCGATCGTCGATCGATCAGTTGTCGTCGCGGGCCGAGCTGGTGATGCGCGCCAGCGACGCACTCGAGATCTCGGTCGGGACGAGCTTGGATCGTCTCGGGTACGACAACCTCGCTCGCACCGGCGGCACGGTCTTCGCCGAGGGGGCGGGGGACGGGGACCAGATCGGCGCCTTCGCCCAGGCTCGCTGGACGGCGGAGGGACGCTGGATCGTGGAAGCGGGTGCACGCCTCGATCACTGGCGTCCCGACCCCGGCGACCCGGTGACGGAGGCCGCCCCCCGGCTCGCGGTGAAGCGCTTCCTCGCCGACGGCACGTGGGCCCTCAAGGGATCGGTCGGCCGCTACACGCAGTTCCTGCACTCGCTGCGGGACGAGGAGCTTCCGATCGGCCTCGACATCTGGGTCCTGTCGGGGCGACGTGCGCCTCATGTCGTGTCGGATCAGATCCAGTTCGGTGTCGAGGCACTTCCCGATGGAGACTGGACCTTCAGCGCGGAGGCGTACTGGAGGGAGTTCGACGGGGTCGTGACGTTCAACAACGGAGATGATCCGAACACCGACACCGACGATATCCTGCCGGGCACCGGCACGTCGTACGGCCTCGATCTCTTCGCGCGACGAAACGTGGGGGAGTGGACGGGCTGGGCGTCGCTGTCGCTGCTGAAGGCGGAGCGGACGTTCCCCGATTTCCTGTCGCCCGATCTTCCGATCCCGGACGTGACCTACGCACCGATCTTCGACAAGTCGGTCGACCTCGACGTGGTACTCCGGTTCCCCGCGATCCGGGGGTGGAGCGGCGGACTCCGCCTGAACGTCGGTCGCGGGACCCCGTACACGCGCCCCGGAGGGAGCTACGCCTTCTATCAGCCGCGCTTCCTCAACGACGGGGGGCGCCTGGTCTGGTCCGGTGTCGATCAGGACGACGACGACGGGGGCGGGTACGCGGTGCTTCTCGAGGATCGGAATTCCGAGCGGTATCCGATCTACCACCGGCTCGATGTCGGCTTCCGGCGATCGTTCGAGAAGTCATGGGGCACGATCACCCCGACGATCGACTTCCTGAACGTCTACAACCGTCGCAACCCGCTCTTCTACTTCTTCGAGTACGACCGCGACCCGCCGGTGCGCTCGGGCGTCTCCATGTTCCCGCTGCTGCCGACCTTCGGGGTCGAGGTGACCTTCTGATGCGTGTCACGCCCCCCTCCGCGCGCGCCGGTTTCGCCCTGCTGCTCGTCGGGGCGCTCACCGGCTGCGAACTCACCGAAGAGATCCTGGCGCCCGCCGAGGATGTCGTCGTGGTCGAGGGACTCGTGCAGCTGCGCGACGCACTCGACGGCCAGCGGGTGATCGTCTTCCTTCACCGGACCGTCTCGGGGGATCGGCCGCTGGACGTCTCCGGCGCCTCGGTCGTCGTCACGGACCCGGACGGACGCGAACTGGTCATTCCCGAAACGACCCCGGACGAGTGCGTCGCGGCCACACCGGACGTGGATCGCCCCGGAACCTGCTACTACCTCGCCGAGGACGCGGGGCTCGGCCTGTCGCCCGGGGACCGCCTCGAGCTGTCGGTCCGGACGGCAGCCGGAGAGGAGCTCCGTTCGGCGACCACGGTCCCGGGGGCCCACACTATCCTCACCACGGATCAGCGGTGGTGCTGGATCTATCCCGACACGCAGCTGGACGTCGTCTGGACGTCGTCCTCGGGTGCCTGGGCATACTTCGCCGAGGCGCTGATCAACGACCTGGACGACGCACTCGCAGCCGAGGGCATCGAGGTCGAGGAGGATCCCTTCTACCTGACCGGGATCTCGGTGTCGGCGGCGGATACGACCATCGGGTTTCCCGCCGAGTTCGGCGTGTTCGACCGCGGCTCGATCGACACCGATATCGCCGTACGACTGCAGCGTGGGATCCCCGAAGGGGTGGCATCGGACGTCGCGATCACCGCCGTGGATCGGAACTACACCAACTGGGTCCGGGGCGGGAACTTCAATCCCTCCGGGCAGGTGCGGATTCCGAGCGTCCGGGGGCAGGGCACAGGCTTCTTCGGAAGCTCCGTCGTACGGGCCTTCCAGGTCTTCTCGATCGATCTGGCATCACCGGCGAACCGGTGCGCCGGCGCGGCCCCCGACCCGGGATCCGACTGAGGCGTCAGTTTTCGGCGAGCACCGCGCCGAGCTTCGTCACCAGCATGTCGACCGCCACGGAATTGTGGCCACCCTCGGGAATGATGACGTCCGCGTGCCGGCGGCTGGGTTCGACGAATTCGAGGTGCATGGGCCGAACGGTGCGCTCGTACTGATCCAGCACCGACGTGACCGAGCGACCCCGCTCGAGCAGATCCCTGCGCAGCCGACGCACCAGACGGACATCCGAATCGGTATCGACGAAGATCCGGATGTCCATGCGGTCGCGCAGCTCGGGTTCCGACAGGATCAGGATGCCGTCGACGATCAGGATTCGCGCGGGTTCGACACGTACGGTGCGCTCGGTCCGCGTGTGGGAGTGGAAGTCGTAGACCGGCATCTCGACCACCTGCCCCTCGGAGAGCCGATCGACGTGCTCGACCATGAGCGACGTCTCGAGGGCATCGGGGTGGTCGAAGTTCACCGCGGCACGCTCCTCCTCGCCGAGGTGATCGAAGCTCCGGTAGTAGGCGTCGTGGTGGAGGATCGCCACCGAAGAGGGAGCGACGCCTTCGGAGATCGCCCGCACCACGGTCGTCTTTCCCGATCCCGATCCTCCCGCGATGCCGACGACCACCATGATCCGCCTCTCAGTCCACAGGTGCGACGTAGACCAGCGAGGCCAGGCGCCGGTCCACCAGACGTCGTTTCGTCGATCGCCCCAGTCCGACGGCGATCGCGCCGTCGTCCATCCGGTCCATCACCCGCACCTCGACGCCCGGTACCAGGCCGATCGATTCCATCGCACGCAGGGCCGGCGCCCCCTTGTCGTCCACGGCACGAATCTCCATCCGGCCGCCGACGGGGATGTCGGCGAGGGACTGGAAGCTGGACGCCTCGATCGTTCCCTCCTCGGTGGGGATCGGCGCGCCGTGCGGATCGTGACTCGGATCGCCGAGCGCGTCCGCCATGGCCGCGATGAGGCGGTCGGAGGCGGCGTGCTCGAGGCGCTCGGCCTCGTCGTGCACCTCTTCCCAGGCGTAGCCCAGCCGGTCGGTGAGGTAGGTCTCGATGATCCGGTGTCGTCGAATCACCCGCAGGGCCTCGCGGCGCCCCGACTCGGTGAGATGGACGCCCCGATACGGCACGTGCGCGAGAAGGCCCCACTCGGCGAGTCGCTTCACCATGCCCGTCACGGACGAGGGCTGCACGTCGAGCATCTCGGCCAGCGCGCTCGTGGACGCGGTCTCGCCGCGGGCGTCGAGCGCGTGGATCGCCTTCAGGTAGTCCTCGACCGAGTGGGACAGCCGACCGGCTTCGTTCAGCATGGCGAGTGCCCGCCCCGGAGAGCGGTGTCGCGAGGTGAGCGTGGCACGGGGCTCGTGGTGGGGAGGAGCGTGGAAGCGTCCCAGCAAGGTAGAGCGGCCGGCCACACCGGTCCATGCGGCCGTCGGGTGGGCCGGGCGCCCGGACGAATCACCCGCCCCGACCGGGTGTAGAAGTTGTCCAACGCGTCTCCGACCGGTGAGGACATGATGAGCTACGAACGAACGACCGACGGGATCCACGTACGGGTCCAGCCGCGTTTCTCGCTCTCGGAGTCCAATCCCGACGAGCGTGAATGGGTGTTCTCGTACCACGTCGAGATGAAGAACCAGGGTGCGGAAGACGCGCGCCTCCTCTTCCGTCACTGGCACATCCACGATTCGGCCGGGGACGACACCGAGGTCGACGGCGAGGGCGTGATCGGCAAGCAGCCGCGTATCTCCGTCGGTGAGTCGCACGACTACACGAGCTACTGCGTGCTTCGGTCGCCGATCGGCTGGATGGAGGGGTACTACACCTTCGAGCGGCCCGACGGATCACGCTTCCGTGTGGCCGTCCCGCGCTTCGATCTCATGGCGCCGGTCATGCCGCCGGGTGGTCTTCCCGCCTCGACCGCGGACGACCTGGTCAACTGACCCCGGCGACCGTCACCCGGATGCGTCGCGGGACGCCCGGGTGACGGTCATCGACCCGAACAGGGTGATCAGCGTGCCCCCGAGTGCGAGCAGCAGGAGGGGCGGCGTCCCGACCGGGTCGTCGACGAAGACCGTGTATCCGCCCTGCGCGGCGACGGCGCGCCAGCGGACTTCGTCCACGCCGGCCATCGGTCGTCCGGACGCCGGTGGGTCGATGTCGGTCACGACGCTCGGTACGGGGGCCTCGGCGGGGCCGATGACGGTTCCGTCGCGCACCGCGTAGACCGGACTCCCCGCCCACTGCCCCGCGGCCGCGGGATCGTTCGCCAGCCCGCGTGCCTCGACGAGGTCCGCGACGATCTCGAGTTCACGGGCGCCGTCGGCGACGGCCCTGCGCTCGGCGCCCAGCGCGACCGAGATCGAGACCACCGCGGTCGTGAGCGTGGCCAGCGCGACCCCCGCGAGCACCCTCCCCCTCAGCTTCCTGCGCTCTGCCCGGTCCGCGGCCTCCCCGGCCCCGGAGGCCACCACCAGGCCGAACGAGAGCAGCAGGAGCAGACCCGCCGAGAGCTGCGTGCGCAGGGAGGTGCTGCTCCTGGACCGGACCGTCGGCCGGAGTGCCACGACGAGGTCGCCCGACGCGGATCCGAGGGAGGCGGTGGCCGGGTGGATCCAGAGGCCCTCCTCCTCCGTCCACCCGGGGACCGGATCGATCCTCGGCGGAAGATCGCTGTCGAGGTCGGCGGGCTCACCCGCGGGGTCCGACTCCGTGAGCGGAGGCTGCAGCCGCACCCCCTGCAGGTAGAGCGCCACGTCGAGGTGGGTGACCTCCGATGCGGCCTCGATCACGGGGGAGCGGATCACCGCGGTGGCGGACACGAGGGTGTCCCCACGCGGGAAGAGCACGGAGGCTCGCGGACCCCCCTCGTCGGTCCCCAGCGCCCGGACGGTGTCCCCCGACCGCGCCCTCCGGACGGCGGAGATCGAGGTGTCGACCGCCGTCACCGGCGCCGCCTCCGCCTCGAGCAGGCTCCACGCCTCGGCGAGGTCGGTCTGAACCGCCGCGGAGAGCATCCCTCCGGCCCTGGCGAGCATGGCCTCCCGGCGCTCCCGGCGCGCGTCGTCCGCCATGTTCGCGACCCCGATGCAGGTCGCGAGCGCCGGCAGCAGCACCAGCAGGAGGAAGCGACGAACGGGGGTGGTTGCAGACATGCGTCCCTTTGTGGGGGCCGAATCCGTGGATATCTTTGGGATCGGCAGTACGCCAGCCGCATCCCAGGGAGAATCAGGTGAACGATTCCGTCGCCATCGACGCAAAGCGCATTCTGCTCCGCTACGGCGCACCCATCACGGTACTCGACAAGGTACCCGAGGCGAAGCGCATCGAGTTCGCGCGGGCCGTCGCGAAGACCGACCTCCCCAAGCGGGAGAAGTTCCTGAAGGGCCTGCTCCAGGAGGGTGGGTTCATCCAGACGGAGGACCGAGGGTAGGCAGCACCACCCTCTTCGCACCGGGGCGCGCTTCGCCCACGTGCGGCTCCACACGCACCACACGCTCCCGGTCGAGCTGAAGCTGGATCGGGACCCTCGTCGTCCCGTCGGCTTCACGTTCCGGGTCCAGTTCGGCGGGAACATCGTCGACGCGAACCGCTGCGTCGGCTCCGGGAACCGGCAGCCTGAGGATGAGCGTGGCTGGAACCGCCCCCGCCATCGGGGCGAACTTCCACGTCTCGACGTCTCCCTCGCGACGCCATTCCATCCGCATCCGGAGTTCGTCGCCCCGCAGCCCCTGAAGCTCGAACCTCGACCAGGTCGTGGGGAAGCTCGGCGTGAGGTGCATGCGCCCGGTCGCGGCATCGGGACGCCAGCGGAGAACGGTACCCACCAGTCCGTCGAGGATCTTCCAGCCGTCCGTCCCGAGTGCGAGCGGATCTGCGGCCACACGCATGCGCCACTCGTCGGCGTCCCCCGCCGGCGCGATCGGTCGGTCCGGATCCGCGGATTCCCGGACATCCGGGGCACCGGGCTCGGTCGCGGTCCGGAGCGCCGCAGCCCACTCCTCGTTGTCCGCGCGGTCCGCCACGTCGGCCAGCCGCCGCCGCACGTCGGGCGAAAGCTCGGCTGCGTCCCCCACCCGGCGCTCGAGCTCGTCGAGCAGCCAGTCGGCACCCACGCCCGAGGCCCACGCCTCCCACGCGTCCGCCTCGGCCACCGTGACGGGGTCTTCCGGAAGGACCGCCCGCGCGGCGTCGGTCAGTCCCACGGCGAGCGCGGTACGGACCCAAGAGGCGACGTCCGTGTCGTCGAGCGGGGGGAGGGCACCGATGTCGTCGTGGATCCGGTCGCGTATCCGGGTCCAGGCCCACGCCACCGCATCATCCACCTCCGGGACCCCGATCCGGGTTCGGAGCGCCTCCTTCGCGGGTGCGGCGCGCCTCGCGTGGGCCTTCGCCACCATCAGGCTTCGGAGCGATGCGGCGGCCGGCTCCCCGCCGAGGATGGCGATCGCCAGCCTCGCATCCGGATCCCGTGGCGTGTACTCGAGGTCGACGACCAGGGCGTCGCCTTCGATGCGGACGTCGCCGATGGCCTCCACGCCCCCGTCTGCGTCGAAGGTCGCGACCAGCAGACCTTCTCCCGACTCAAGACCGAGCCAGCGCACCGCGGCGTCCCCGCCCTCGTGGATCTCCACGGGTGCGTCGGAGTCGTCCGCCCGGCGTTCGATCTCGACGCGGAGACGACCGCGGATCGCTCGGTCCTCGATCCAGGAGCCGATCGGGTCGAGCTCGACCAGCAGACCGGGAAGGCGCTCCGGGACCCAGATCGTCTCGACGAAGGAGCCCGCCGGGGAGGTGCGCTCGAGACGAACCGCTCGCGGCGAGATCCACGTCGAGGCCGGAGCGCCCTCGCCCCACGACAGGCCGGCGACATCCACGTCACCGCCGAAGTGGGCGCGCTCGAGTCCTCGGAGTCCGTGGAAGAGGGCGTGCGTGCGGCGGCCTCCGAGCCACCAGGTGCGGTCCGAGGCCTCCTCGGAGTGGAGGAGACCGTCGTCCGGGTCGATCCGCGCGGGGGCCCGGAGGTCGGGAGGGTCGAGCGGGAGCGGGGTGGGAAGGAGGTGGATCACGATGAGCTGGTGAGAGGTCGGCGTCGGAGGGCAAGGCGTCGGCGGGGCACGGCCGCTGAATCTACGCCCGAGCCCGGGGGATGTGGCATGCACCGGTTGCCATGGGGCCCCGACCGTCGTCGATTCATCGTCCCCCCTCCTCCTCCCCCTTCATCGTCCCCGGTCCCCGTCCCCGAGCCGAGTCGCCCATGCACATCCGCCTGATCCTGCTCTTCACGGTCCTGCTCGTCGGAGTGCCGTCGGCGCTGACCGCGCAAATCTTCGACGTCCTGATCCGGGACGCCCGCGTGGTCGACGGCTCGGGCAACCCCTGGTTCCGCGCGGATATCGGAATTCGCGGCGATCGGATCGCGGCGATCGGCGATCTGTCCGGGGCTGACGGCACACGCGTGATCGAGGCCGCGGGGCGCTACGTCGCGCCCGGCTTCATCGACACGCACTCGCACGCATCCGGCGGACTCACCACGCCGGAGCGCAGTCACGCACGCCCGCAGCTGGCCCAGGGGGTCACGACGGTATTCGTGAACCCGGATGGCGGCGGGCAGGTGGATCTCGCCGCGCAGCAGGACTCGCTGCTGAAGGACGGCCTCGGCGTGAACGTCGCCCAGTTCGTTCCGCACGGCTCCGTGCGGAGCGCGGTGATCGGATCGGAGGACCGGCTGGCGACCCCCGCCGAACTCGAGCGGATGCGCGAGCTCGTCCGCACCGGGATGGAGGCGGGGGGGTGGGGACTGTCCAGCGGCCCGTTCTACGCCCCCGGCAGCTACTCGGACACGAACGAGCTGGTGGAGCTCGCG
>DATFJS010000104.1:0-3125 GCA_035269045.1 Longimicrobiales bacterium
AGCCCGAAGGCGGAGACGCACGCCACGCAGAGAAGCGTGTAGCCGGCCATGAACTGCTTCCGGAGGCCTGCCCGGTCGGCGATGGCGCCGAAGAGGGGAGACGTGACGGCCACGAAGAGGACCGAGACCGAACCGACGGCCCCCCACCACGCATCGCCGCGTCCGGCATCGACGCCGGTGTTGCCCACGATGACGTTGGCGTAGTAGACGCCGAACACGGTGGCCGTGATCACCGCGGGGTACACCGAGTTCGCGAAGTCGTAGCTCGCCCAGGCGGCGACGTGCCTGCGGTTCATCGGCGAAGCGGTGGAGAGGGGCGGGACCCGGCGACCTTCCGAGGGTACCCCGCCCGCCCGGTCGCCGAAAGCGTGACGCGTCGAGCTTGTTGCGCGCCGCACCGGCCCCGGCGACTCTTCGAAATTCGTCCCGGTCCCGCCGGCCATCGTCTCCCGACCCTCACGCGCAGCCCATGACTCGTACCGACGGGGATCGCCCCGACGCGAATCGAATCGACGGCCGAACCGTGCTGGTCACCGGCGCCACCGCCGGAATCGGCGAAGCGTGCGCCCGTCGCTTCGCCGAGGAGGGCGCCCGCGTCATCCTCCTCGGTCGGCGTGTCGAGCGCCTCGAGGCCCTCGCCGACGAGCTCCGCGACATCCACGACGCCGAGACCCGCATCGCCTCGCTGGACGTACGGGACCGCGAGGCGATCGAGCGGCTCCGCGACGAACTCGCCGCGGAGGGCTTCACGCCCGACGTCATCGTCAACAACGCGGGGAAGGCACGCGGCCTCGACCCGGTCCACGAGGGCGACCCGGACGACTGGGACGAGATGATCGACACGAACCTCAAGGGTCTTCTCTGGGTCACGCGGGCGTTCCTGCCGGCGATGGTCGAGGCCGATCGGGGCCATGTCGTGAACATCGGCAGCTCGGCGGGCCACTGGACCTATCCGAAGGGCAACGTCTACGCGGCGACGAAGTTCGGGGTGAAGGCGCTCACCGAGGGCATCAACATCGACCTCCTCGGCACGCGCGTTCGCGTCTCGAGCGTCGATCCCGGACTCGTGGAGACGGAGTTCAGCGAGGTGCGTTTCCACGGCGACAGCGAGCGGGCCAGGACGGTCTACGAGGGGTACGAGCCGCTCCGGGCCGAAGATGTCGCGGATGCCGTCGCCTACGTCGTGAACGCGCCCGAACACGTCGACGTGTTCAACCTCGTGCTCCTGCCGACCGACCAGCGGCATTCGATGCTCGTCCACCGGGACGACGCGTGACGGAGAAGACGTCTCCCGGCGTCATCGTCTTCGCCCTCTGGCTGCTGGTATTCTCGTCGGCCAGCCAGATCATGATCATCTCCCCGATCCTGCCCCGGATCGGCGAGGAGCTGCAGATCGGCGACGCCGTGCTCGGAACCCTGGTGTCCGCGTACGCGCTCATGGTGGGGATCTTCGCGATCATCTCGGGCCCCATCTCCGACAAGATCGGGCGACGCCAGATCCTGCTGTGGGGCACGGGCGTCATGACGCTCGCGCTCACGCTTCACACCTTCGTGATCGACTACTGGTCGTTCCTCGCCGTGCGCGTGTTCGCGGGCGTGGCCGGAGGGATTCTCAGCGGCGCCGCCGTCTCCTACGTCGGCGACTACTTCCCCTACAACCGGCGGGGGTGGGCGACCGGGTGGATCATGAGCGGCTCCGCCTTCGGACAGATCATCGGGATCCCGCTCGGGATCGTGCTCGCGGGCGAATACGGCTTCAAGACACCCTTCGCGGTGTTCGCCGTGACGATGGCGGGTGCCTTTCTGCTGGTTCTCGCCAAGGTCCCCCAGCCCGACGTGACGTTCACCAAGGACCGGATCACGGTCGGCAGCGCCTTCCGCAACTACATGGCCATGCTCCGTCGCCCGGAGATCGCATGGGCGGCGGTCGCCTTCTTCATGATGTTCCTCGGTGTCTCGCTGTACGTCGTGTACCTGCCGACCTGGCTCGAACGCGACCTCGGCGCGGCGCCCAACGCCATCGCGGTGCTCTTCCTGGTCGGCGGAATCGCCAACGTCATCAGCGGGCCCCAGGCCGGAAAGCTCTCCGACCGGATCGGGCGGAAGGGCATCATCCTGGCGTCGTGCGTCGGACTGTTCTTCGTGATGGGGCTCACCACGGTCATCGTCACCGAGTTCTGGATCGCCTACCCGATGTTCTTCATCGCGATGGTGCTCGTCGCGATGCGGATCTCGCCGTTCTCCGCACTGCTCACCGCACTCGTCGACGACAATCGCCGGGGCTCGCTCATGAGCCTGTCGGTCGCGCTCGGGCAGGTCGGATTCGCGGTGGGTGCCGGGCTCGCGGGCTGGCTGTACGCCGTGACCGGATACTGGAGCAACACGGTCCTCGGGGGCTTCTCGGTGCTGATCATGGGCATCATCGTCTGGACCGCGCTGCCCGAGCCCAGGGGCGACGTCGGCTCCAACGTGGGACCCGACCCTGCGCCCGCCGGCGAGGTATAGGAACAGGGTCCTCCGACCCCGGGGGCCTCGCCCACCCCGCCGATCCTTCCCTACCTTATCGGGTCCATCGAGGTCGTCCGGACGGGGCGTCCTCACCCATGTCGACACGGAGGCTCCGTGGCCGCTGCACCGCATCTCGAGTTCGAGCGTGACATCGTCGATCTGCAGGAACAGATCGAGAAGCTGGAAGACGACGCACGCCGGAAGGGCATCGACGTCGGAGAGGAGGTGGAGGTTCTCCGCCTGAAGCTCGGCCGCCTGCGTGAGGACACCTACCGGAATCTCGAGCCCATCGAGCAGGTCCAGGTCGCGCGGCATCCGCGGCGCCCCTACACCCTCGACTACCTCGAGCGGACGTTCACCGACTTCGTGGAGCTCCACGGCGACCGGGCCTTCCGCGACGACGAGGCGATCGTCGGAGGCTGGGCCCGCCTCGACGGCCGGACCGTGATGGTGATCGGCCACCAGAAGGGCCGCGACATGAAGGAGAACCTGAGGCGGAATTTCGGGATGCCGCACCCCGAGGGTTACCGGAAGGCACTCCGACTCATGCGACTCGCCGAGAAGTTCGACCGCCCCATCGTCACCCTCATCGACACCCCCGGAGCCTATCCCGGGCT
>DATFJS010000105.1:0-2815 GCA_035269045.1 Longimicrobiales bacterium
GCGAGCTTCAGGAAGCGACGGCGGGGAACACCCGGGCGCAGGTCCACTCGGTCGGCGAGCGAATCGAGCTCACGGTCGGAGGGGGTCGGTGCGGATCCGGAGGATGTCGGGGAGGGCATGAGCGTCTTCGTTCGGGAGGCGAGTTCCGACGTCGGCGTCGGTGCGCCACAGTCGGACCGGACGCACACAACATGCGGGGAGGGACCCCCGCCGCGCACCCGGTCGCCGCGGGGGGGATCAGGCGCGCAGGTCCGAACCGCGGGCGGCGATGGATCGGGCGCGATCCAGTGTGCGCCGACCCCACGCCGGTGCCCCGAGCGACTCGAAGATCCCGGACGCCGCGCCCGAGTCGTCTGCCGCATCGTCGAAACGGTCCTGGAGTGCATGGAGCGCGGCGCGGGCGGCGAGCACCTCGCCCTCCAGGAGGCGCGCCCCCAGTTCACGGGCGGCCGTCAGGGCCGCGTCGAACCGCTCGGCGGCCGTGGCCCGATCACCTTCCCCGAGCGCGACGAGTCCCTCTACCCGTCGAACCTCGGCCACGCCGACGGGGTCCTCCAGTGTCTCGTAGATCGTGAGTGCGCTCCGAGCCAGCAGTCGGGCGAGCGCCGCATCCCCGAGCAGGAACAGGAGCAGGGCACGCTCCTGCGCGACTCGTGCCACCTCGTCGTCGCTGTCGGCGCTGCGCGCGAGGCGGTCCGCCGTACGGAATTCACGATCCGACTCGTTGAGGAACCCCATCTCCCGGTACGTGATGCCCAGGTTGTGGTGGGCCTGCCCGAGCCCACGTGCGTATCCGACCTGTCTGTACGAGCTGACCGCCCGCGAGTACGAGGCGAGCGCTTCGGGCAACTCGTCACGGAGGGTCGCGACGACGCCGAGATTGTTGCACGCACGCGCGGCGAATTCCGCGTCGCCCGCCGCCGAGGCGTCGTCGAGCTGGCGCAGCCACGTGTCCCGGGCGTCGTCGATCCGCCCGCCCTCGAACTGCAGCGAGCCCAGCAGATTCAGGCGTCGTCGGTGGAGCAGCACGTTCCCGTATCGGCGGATCGCGCCTTCCAGCGCCCCCAGATCCCGGTGTGCCCCGTCGGCGTGCCCGAGCCGGCGCGCCACGTCCGCCCGGAGGAAGAGCAGCTCCGGCTCGACCTCGAGGTCCGCGACGGCGTGGGGCTTCAGCAGCTCGGCGAGAGAGGGGTACGCACGCTCCTCGTTCAGTCGTCGAGCGTCGCCCAGCAGACGCGCAGCGGAGTCGGGGGACAGGGGCATCGACCGAAATCAGTTGGCCAGCGCGAACCCGGTGAAGCCGTCCAGATCCGCCTTCAGCTCGTCGTCCCCGATTTCGATGGACGGGAGCCGGACGAAGGGGTCCGAGGACTGCTCGCGCTTCCAGATCGCGAGCTGGGCCTCGAAGCCGAAGTCGTCTTCGTCCACATCCCCGTCCCCGTCGTAGTCGTCGTCTCCGAGGACGTACCGGATCTTCAGCTCGGCCGGCTCCGCCGGATTGAAGACCAGACCGGACGGTTGGAAGTCGAAGATGAACCGTCCCCCGGAGTCGAGTGTCACGGTGATGAGGATCGAGTCTCCCTCGGCGAAGCTGCTCCCGTCGGGTCGCCGCAGCAGCGTCTCGTCGTCGATCTCGAGCTCCAGGAACTTCTCCCCGTCCTCGTCGTCCGGGGTAGGGAAGGAGCGCATCTCGAGCTCCCGATCCTCTCCACGAACGGCCCAGAAGGATGCCTGGAGCGGGACGTTCCCCTGCGCGGCGGCCTTGAAGCGGACGAAGGTGAGCTCGCTCTCGTCCTTGACCTCATCCGGTCCCGGGCCGGTGGAGTCGCCGTCGCAGCCGGCCAGGAAGAGGACGGCAACGGCGCCGACGGCCTGAAGCGCGAATCGAGTGGAGACGATCGAGTGGTGCGTCATGGAGTGAATGCCTGGTTGGATTCGTGTCGCATGGATGGACACGGGAGAGATGTGCAGACTTCGTACCACCGAGAATTCCGCGTCAGGCCGACGGATTCCGGATCCGGAGGTGTAGCGGCCCGGACCGGGTGTAGCGCCACGCTACGCATCGTCGAGCAGACGATAGAGACGGGTCCGGCTGATTCCGAGCAGATCCGAGGCTGCGCTCTTGTTGCCGTCGGTCTGGTCGAGCGCCGCGCGGGCCGCTGCCCGCTCGATTTCGGCGAGGGGGGCGGGGAATGGCAGGGGCCCGGTCGTCGGGGGATGGGCACCGATCTCACCCAGCGCCAGATCGGCCACGTCGATCCCCCCGTCGCCGAGAAGTACGGCGCGCTCGATCGCGTTTCTGAGTTCACGGACGTTGCCGGGCCAGTGGTAGGACCTCAGGCGGCTCGTCACGTTCGGTCCGATGTCCGGGACGTCCAGCCCGTGACGCTCCGCCGTGGCGCGCGCGAAGTGACGGCCCAGCAGCACCACGTCGTCGCCGCGGTCCCGCAGCGGCGGCAGGTGGATGGGGATGACGTTCAACCGGTAGAAGAGATCCTGGCGGAAGCGCCCCTCTCGGACGGCTTCGGCCAGATCCACGTGGGTGGCCGCGACGAGTCGGAGGTCGATCTGTCGCGAACTCACGCTTCCGAGACGGCGCACGGTCCGGTCCTCGAGCACCTTGAGGAGCTTCACCTGCAGGTCGGGGGCCAGGTCCCCGATCTCGTCGAGGAAGAGGGTACCCCCGTCGGCCGATTCGAAGAGCCCCGGCTTGGCCGTCCGCGCATCGGTGAAAGCGCCCGGCTCGTAGCCGAACAGTTCTGCCTCCAGGAGGGTCGCCGGGAGTGCGGCGCAGTTCAGTTCGACGAAGGGACCG
>DATFJS010000106.1:0-3038 GCA_035269045.1 Longimicrobiales bacterium
GACTCGGACGGGGCGGAGATGGACGCCTACGATCCGCTCCTGACCGCCTCCATCGTGACCGAAATGGAAACGAGCGGGGACGTGAGCCGCGGCGACCTCACGCTCTCCATCGAGCGGAGTCGCCTCACGACCGTCAGCGGACTCGAGGGAGAGGAGACCGAGCGGACCTTCGACGGCACCGGGACGGACTCACGCACCCGTGTCGTCACCTCGGACGCCCTCGGAAGTCGCAGCTTCGAATTTTCGGGAACTCTCGTGATCGACGGCGTCGTCCGAGCGGTCGACCGGGAGAATCGACCCTGGCCGCTGGCCGGCACCATCACCCGGACGATGGACATCACCATCGTCAATGGACCGAACGGGGATGAAACCCGCTCCACCGTGGTCACGGTGACCTTCAACGGGACGCAGTTCGCCACGATGACCGTCGACGGCGAGACGTTCGAGGTCGATCTCGCGGAGCGCGGACGGGACCGGATGCGGCGTCATCGCGGAGGCCCCGGCGGGCCCTGAGGCCCCTCCTCCCCGAGCTTCCCGATCCGGAACACGGTCAGAGCCCCGGGAAGAACGCGGACCTCCAGGGTCCGCGCCGTCCGGGGCTCACCGTCGATACTGACGGACCTCGCCGCGTCGAGTTCGAGTCGCGCCGACGCCACGGCGGCCAGAAGCCAGGGCGCGTCCGGCGTGCCCTCCCCCAGCATGGCGGGCACACCCTTCCCGATCTCCCAGGCGCTGCCCTCGGCCACTCCGCAGACGTCCAGCAGGCCGTCGGCGGGGTCCGCATCGGGCGCGATCGGTACGCCCCCACCCGCCGTAGGGCCGTTCGCGAGCGAGATGTGGAGGAGGGGTCCGCTCCAGAAGTCCTTCGGTTCGTCCCCTGCGTCCTCCCGCACGGTGATCTTCGTCTCGAACGGGTCGAGTTCCCCCGCCGCCGAGAGCGCTGCTCGGAGATAGGCGAAGCGACCCCAGCGGTCCTTGGTCTCGTCGTCGAGTTCGGCATGGACCGGTCCCGAGAGTCCCAGCGTGACCGCGTTCACGACCAGAACCTCCGCCTCCCCGTCGACGGACAGGGCCAGGAGGTCGACCCCCCGGACCGCACCATTGAGCACGACGCGGGCCGCCTCCCGCGGCCCCAGCGGGAGTTGGAGGGCCCGTGCGAAGTCGTTGCCCGTACCCGATGGAATGATGCCGACGGTCGTGTCCGACCCCGGTCCGAGCGCGCGCACCACACCCTGCACCGTCCCGTCCCCCCCGGACACGACCACCACGGCCGGCACGCGCTCCCGGACCTCGTCGGCGAAGTCGCGCCAGTCCTCCGCGGACTCGAGCAGCAGATCCCGATCGGGGTCCAGCTCGACGATCGCCTCACTGACGTCCACCGAAGGCTCCGTGTCGGTCCGCACGACCCACATGTCGTTCGCCCGGCTCGTCACCCTTCGCACCGCCGCTCCGCTGGCTCGTCGTTCATGTGAACACGCTCCCGCTCCGGAGCACGCCGGTCAAGGTGGCCGGACCCTCGCATCGGACCCCCGATCACCCTAAACTCCGGGGGCTTTCAGCATTCGGTGGACTCCGCGCGTCCTTCGAAGCGGATCCACCCTCGAACCGAACACCCCGGAGTCTCTCTCCATGTCCGTCCTCCGACGCACCACGCTCGGCCTCGCCGCCGGGCTCGTCCTCGTCCCCTCGACGCCCGCACCCGCGGACGCGCAGGACGCCCAGCTCACCGCCGACAACGTGTCCGTCTTCGACTATCGCGAGATCGGGCCGACCCGTCGCAGCGGCCGATTCGTGGACATCGCGGTCCACCCGGAGCAGGCCCGGACCTTCTGGATCGCGGCGGCCTCCGGGCATCTCTGGAAGACGGAGAATCACGGGACCACCTTCGAGATCCAGTTCACCGATCAGGAGGTCTTCTCCATCGGTGACATCGCGGTCGCACCGACCGACGGCGACCTCCTGTACCTGGGCTCGGGCGAGCCGAACAACTCGCGCTCGAGCTACTGGGGCAACGGGGTCTACAAGTCGACCGACGGAGGCGAGACCTGGGAACACAAGGGCCTGCCGGAGTCGCACCACATCGGACGCATCGTGGTGCACCCGGACAACCCCGACCTGCTCTATGTGGCTGCGCTCGGTCACCTCTACAGCGAGAATCCGGAGCGCGGACTCTACCGCTCGATCGACGGCGGGGACAGCTGGGAGCAGATCCTCGCTCCCCAGGTGAACGGCAAGACGGTCGGTGTCGTGGATGTGGCGATGAACCCGCTCACGCCCGACGTCCTCTACGCGGCCACCTTCGACAAGGTGCGCGTGCCGTGGAGCTACGACCTCGGCGGCCCCGGCAGCCGGATCTGGAAGTCCACCGACGGCGGGGACAGCTGGGAGATGCTCGAGGGCGGGCTGCCGATGGGCATGCTCGGCCGGATCGGCATCGACATCTATCCGCAGAACCCGGATATCGTCTACGCGACCATCGAGAACGCGAACAAGCCGGGGATGAGCGACGAGGAGCGACTCGAGGAGCTGCTCACGCACCAGTCCAGCTCGGGCATGATCGGGGGCGAGGTCTACCGCTCGAACGACGCCGGCGAAACGTGGGAGAAGATGAGCCCCGAAGGCGAGTCGATCGGCGGACGCCCCGCCTACTACTACGGCCAGATCCGCGTCGACCCGAACGATCCCGATCGCGTCTACGTGCTCTCGATCGCGACCATGGTGTCCGAGGACGGAGGGCGAACCTGGGATTCTCGCGCCTTCACGACCGGGGGTGACGACCACGCGGTGTGGATCAACCCCGACGACTCGAACCACATCATTCTGGGCCACGACCACGGCATGGGCGTGAGCTTCGACCGTGGCGAGACGTGGACGCACCCCGACAACCAGTCACTCGCACAGTTCTACGCGGTGGGCTACGACATGTCCTACCCGTACCGCGTCGCGGGCGGGCTGCAGGACAACGGATCCCACATGACCTACCACACCAACCCCGGCGGCAGCTTCGTCGGCATGGAGGACTGGGAGACGGTCGGGGG
>DATFJS010000107.1:0-3390 GCA_035269045.1 Longimicrobiales bacterium
CTCGGCTGCCGGTCTCGATCAGTGCGGTCGCGACGATCGTGAGCGAGCCGCCGGCCACGAGTTTCCGCGCCGCCCCGAAGAAGCGCTTGGGTTTCTGGAGAGCGTTGGCGTCGATTCCGCCCGACATGATGCGTCCGGACCGAGGCATCGCGGAGTTGTAGGCCCGCGCGAGACGCGTCACCGAGTCGAGCAGGATGACGACGTCGTGCCCGGCCTCGACCAGCCGCTTCGCCTTGTCCATGACCATTTCGGCCACCTGGATGTGCCGCTTGGCCGACTCGTCGAAGGTCGAGGCGATCACCTCGCCCTTCACCTTGCTCTTCATCTCCGTGACCTCCTCGGGCCGCTCGTCGATCAGCAGCACGATGAGCTCCACCTCCGGGTGGTTCTCGGAAATGGAGTGGGCGATGTCCTGGAGGAGCATCGTCTTTCCGGCCTTGGGCGGCGACACGATCAGGCCACGCTGTCCCTTCCCGATGGGCGCGATGAGGTCCATGACACGCATGGAGAGGTTACCGTCGGACCGCTCGAGCCGGAGTCGCTCGTCGGGATACTGCGGCTTGAGCTCGTCGAAGTCGGGACGGTCCTCGCCCTCTTCCGGATCGAGGCCGTTCACCGACATGATGTTGAGCATCGCCATGTACCGCTCGCGCTTCCGCGGCGGTCGCACCGTGCCCGCGATCGTGTCGCCGGTGCGGAGCTGGAAGCGCTTGATCTGCGCGGGACTGACGTAGATGTCGTCCGGGCTGGGCAGATAGCTCCACTCGGGCGAGCGGAGGAAGCCGTAGCCCTCCCGAAGCGTCTCCAGCACGCCGGACGCCTCGAGCGTCACGTCCTGGTGGAACAGCGTCTTCTGGATCCGGTTGATGAGCTTCTGTCTGCTCATCCCGGACGCGCCATTGATCGACAGCTCTTCGGCCATCGTCTGAAGGGCACCGACGGTCTTGTCTCTGAGTTCGGCGATATCCACGAAATCGTCGATCGGGGTCGACCCGGAGATGCCGCGGGTCGGGGCGGCGAGCGATGGCTGGGGTGATCGCGGGGGAACGGCGATGCTTCGAGTTCCGCGACTCCCGGGAGGGTACAGCCGATGCGCGGGGTGGGCAAGACCCGATTCGGTCGGATAAATGCGCAAATGCCCGCGAGGTGGTCGGAACCGACCGAACCCCGGGATGGCGCATGGATGGGCACTTTCTTGACATTCGAGGCGATCCCGGAAACGTTCGCCTTTCGGGATTTTTCGGCACCCGCCTCATGCGCCCGCCCAGTGCGGGAGGCCCTCATGGCACGACACAACCGCGAAGGGTCCGGCTCGGATCAGCGCGGCCACGAGTACGAGGTTCACTATCAGCCGGACTGGTTCCGGCTGATGAAGGTCACCCGGAGTCTCGAGTCCGGTCGGCAGTCGACCAAGACACTCTGCCGGAATCCCGCGGCTCGGCGGAAGAGTCGCCCGGGTCGTCGCATCCGTACCGGGATTCGGTCACCCGAGCAGGGGCTCGACATCGAGGTGTCGGTCCTCGATCCGAAGCGTCGGGTGACGGGGATTCGCGTCGTCTGCGAGGTGCCCGGTCCCGACGGCTCGACCGAAGAGGTCGAGTTTTCCATCGAGGGCGGGTTGCCGCCCTCGAGGTGAGGCGAACCGGACATGTCTTCGCTTCTCGCACCCGTCCGCTGGGTCGGTCGGATGACCACATCGTTCGTGTCCGCGATCGGACGCGGTGCGCTGCTGTCCGTCGACGCCGGCCGTTCGATCCGCAAGGTGGACATGTGGGGCCGCTGCTGATTCCCGAGATGGTGAGCATCGGCGTCGCGTCGATCCCGCTGGCCCTCTTCATCGCGGCGTTCACCGGAATCGTCCTGGCGATCCAGGCGTCCTACACCTTCGTCGGCACGGTGCCTCTGTACTTCGTGGGCGCTCTGGTGGGGAAGACGATCATCCTCGAGCTGGGGCCGGTGCTGACGGGCCTCGCGCTCTCCGGGCGGGTCGGCGCCAGCAACGCGTCCGAGATCGCCACGATGCGGGTGACGGAGCAGATCGACGCACTGGAGTCTCTCGCCTACGACCCGGTCGCCTATCTCGTCGTGCCCCGGGTGCTGGCGGGGACGCTGATGTTCCCGGTGGTGATCAGCTTCGCCATCGCGACGGGGATCGCCTCCGGGTGGCTGACCTCGATTTTCCTGCTCGACCTCGCCACGCCCCAGTTCGTGCGTGGCCTGCGACTCTTTTTCGACACCTACGACGTGCAGTTCGCGCTCTTCAAGTCCGCGACGTTCGGAGCCACGGTCACCTCGGTCGGCGCCTTCTTCGGCTACACCTGCACCGGGGGAGCCCGGGGTGTCGGCCGGGCGACGACCCGCGCGGTCGTCGTGTCGTCGATGATCATCCTCGTGCTGGACGCCTTCTGGGCGGCCACCCTCCTGTGAGGGGCGCATGAGCATCGAGATGAAGGATGTCTACAAGGCGTTCGGGGACACGAAGGTCCTCAAGGGCTTCTCGCTGTCCGTGGAAGAGGGGGAGACGGTGGCGGTGATCGGCGGCTCGGGCGAGGGCAAGTCGACGCTGCTGAAGCACATGAACGGGCTGCTCAAACCGGACGCCGGGGAAGTCTGGGTCGACGGCCAGCGGGTCGACGTCCTGGAGGGATCCGACCTCTACGACGCGCGCCGAAAGGTTGGCTACGTCTTCCAGTTCGCCGCGCTCTTCGACTCCATGACCATCGCCGAAAACGTGGCGATGGGACTGCGGCGGATCGGGGGCATGTCGGAGGAGGACATCACCGAGCGCGTCCGCGCGTCGCTGGCCCGGGTGGATCTCGAGGGGGTGGACGAGCAGTATCCCTCGGAGCTGTCCGGTGGAATGAAAAAACGCGCGGGCCTGGCACGAGCGATCGCGCTCGAGCCTCGGTACCTTCTCTACGACGAGCCGACGACCGGCCTCGATCCGGTGACCCTTTCGATGGTGGACGAGTTGATTCTGAGAATGCGCGACAGTCTCGGCGTGACCTCCGTCGTGATCACCCACGACATGGAGAGCGCGTATCGGATCTCCGACCGGATCGCCATGCTGCACGACGGAAAGGTGCGCCAGGTCGGGACGCCCGATGAGATTCGGGAGTCGGACGACCCGGTCGTCCGCGGATTCGTCGAGGGCCGACCGGAACTGGTCGAGGAGAACGCGTGAACATCGGACGTGAGCTGCTCGTCGGATCGGTCGTGATCGCGGGGATCGCCGTCGCGGTCCTCGGCAGTCTCTGGCTGTCCGGATCCGGCTTCGGGAGCGAGAACATCCCCCTCGAGGTCGTCGTCCGGGACATCGGCCAGCTCCGCGAGGGCAACTCGGTGAAGTACCGGGGGGTCCCGATGGGTCGGGTTCGAAGCTTCTCGGTC
>DATFJS010000108.1:0-5528 GCA_035269045.1 Longimicrobiales bacterium
CAGATGACCGACGACGGTGACGCCGATGGTGAGCGGGCCCTCCGCGGCGGCCACGTCTCCACCGAGAAGCTCGGCCCCGAACGCTTCCGCCGCGTCCCGCACGCCTCGCCCGGCGGCCACCAGCGCCTCGGGATCGGGGCCGGACAGGTTCACGAACACCGCGGAAGGCCCGGCTCCCATGGCGGCGAGATCCGACAGTGCGGCCCGTGTGGCCCGATCCCCGGCGACCCGCAGATCCAGCCAGTCGGTCCGGAAATGAACCCCCTCAACGGCGACATCGGTCGAAACGACGGTCCCGTCGTGCAGGACCGCCGCGTCGTCGCCGGGCCCGACCATCGGGTCGTGACGTCCCGACGGCTTCGCGTCCTCCTCCCCGCCTGCGAGGATCGCACGGATCACGTCGAACTCCGGGCCGTCCGCGAGTGGCGTGGACACGGTCACGGGCCGTCCCCCGAAGTGCTCCCGCGAGCGCTCGATGAAGCGCCGGCCGGGTCGTCGAAGGTGACCCACGGCTCGGCGCGCCTGAGCCCCCGGCCCGCGCGGGTCTCCGCCATGGCGGCCGGGAGGTGGTCCGGAAGGTCCACCGACTGCAGCCCCGGTCCATGGTCCGCGATTCGGGCCGCCGTGGAGGTGAGCCAGAGTCCGAGTCCGGCAGCCGGCTCGACGTCGACCCCGCGCGCGACGAGCCCGCCGATCGTGCCGGAGAGCACGTCGCCGACCCCGGCGGTCGCGAGATCCGAGGAGCCCGTCGGATCGAGCCACCTCCGGGCTCCGGCCACCAGCGACGGACTGCCCTTCAGGAGCACGACCGCTCCGGTCTGCTCGCGGAGCCGCTCGAGCGCGGCCGGGCGATCCGCCTGGACGTCCGCGGTCTCCACGCCCAGCAGCCGCGCGGCCTCGCCGGGATGTGGTGTCAGGAGGATCGCCGACCCGTCGTCCCGGGTCGGCACCTCCGCTTCGCCCCGCGCGATCAGCGTGAGGGCGTCGGCATCCACGACCGCGGGAAGGTCGGCGTCGAGAACGACCCGGAGAACCTCCGCCGCAGCGCCGTCGGTACCGATTCCGGGGCCGACCACGAGCGACCGCGAAGCCGCGAGTGCCGCGTGAAGGGCCGACTCGTCGGTACGGTCGACCCAGACCGCCTCCGGAAGAGCCGTCTGGACGACCTCGCGGTTCGACGGCACCGAGGCCACCCGGAGATAGCCCGCACCGGCCCTGAGGGCTGCACGGCCCGCGAGGATCGCCGCCCCGGCCATCCCCTCCGATCCGGCCACGACCAGCACGGGACCCGATTCGTTCTTGTGCGTGTCCGCGGCCCGCACCGGGAGCACCCCCCGAGCCCACCCGGCGTCGAGCGCCTGCCAGGACGCGGGCGGGGCGCCCTCGTCGTCGAGATCGGGGAAGCCGATCTCGACGGCGATGAGACGCCCGGCATGCGAGCGGGCTGGCCGGAGAAGCGTCCCGAGTTTCGGCCACCCGAAGGCGATCGTGGCAGACGCACGGAGCGCGAGCGGCACCACCGCCCCGGTGTCCGCGTCGGTGCCGGTCGGCGTGTCCAGCGACACGACGAACGGTGCGCGATCTCCCAGATCGTCGAGAAGCCGGGCCACGCGAAGCACCTCGCCGCGGAGTTCGCCCGACGCCCCGGTGCCGAGCATGCCGTCCACCACGACGTCGGCCGAGAACAGAGCCGCTCGGAGCAGGTCGTCGTCGAGGTCGGCGACGGGCTTCGCGGACAGGCGTCGACGGGTCAGCACCTCGGAGCGCTCGTCGGATCCCGTCTCGAGAAGGCGCACTTCGTGGCCCCATGCTTCGAGACAGCGAGCCACGATCCGGGCGTCTCCGCCGTTGTCGCCGCTCCCCGCGACGACCACTGCACGCATCGGGTCCGGGAGTCCGAGGTGGCGCGCGATGAGCGTCGCCGCATGCGTTCCCGCGCGCTCCATGAGGGCGGGCGACGGAACGCCGGCCTGCTCCATGGCCCACCGGTCGATCACGCGGGACTCCGTTCCGGTCGGAACGGGATGAGGGGATGGAACGAGCGGCCCTGTACGCATGGCTCGGCGATCCCCCGGACGGCTACTTGAAGCTCTGCTCGACCGACTTCCCGAAGGAGATGTCGCCGTTGTCGATCCGGATGTTGAATCCGCACCCGGGATTGGCGCACACCCACGCCTTGTAGCGAATCGGGGCTCCGTCGCGCCCGTAGTCGGACAGCGGCAGCATCGGACCCGCCTCGCACTTCAGACACATCGGAAATCTCTCGTCACCCATCGATCCACCTCCCAGGCGGTATCTGCCGTCTCGTCGTCAGTTCCAGGCGCCCCAGGGGTACCCGCTCTCGAATTTCTCCTCGAAGTCGAAGACGTTCTCGAAGTCCTCGACCCGATCCTCGTCCTGCTTGACCAGGAGGCCGGCCTCGACGAGCGCGAAAACGATCGCTCCGACGTCCTCCGTGGCGTGGATACCCCAGTGCTCCAGGACGGTCCGGGAGAGCAGTCCGTACCGCTCGATCGCGAGCCGCCCGACCTCGACCGTGAGTTCACGCGCCGAAATGTGGCGCGGCCGATCCAGGCGGTCCATGACCTCCTGGAGCGCGGCGAGCACATGGAGGTAGGCACGCGTGTCGTACCGCGCGTCGCGCTCCGTGAGCTGCTCGAGCATTTCGTTTGCTAGTTCCACGTTCGGCATGGCGCCAAAGTTAGCCGCACGTCGGACCCACGCCAGTCCTTGCGGTCCAGCGACCCGATCCGGGGTGCGCGAGTTCCTCTCCGGCGAGGGAGAGGCGAAGGGTGAGCGGGGCCGGCGGGGCCGGCTCAGGTATGCTCGGCGACGAGACCTGCGTAGAGGGGAAAGGACCGTGCCATCTCCCCCACCTCGATGCGGGTACGTCGGATGAGCGTCTCGTCCGAAGGGGACGCGAGTACGCGCGCCATCCACTCTCCGATCCGATGCATCTCCTCCTGCCCCATCCCCCGGGTGGTGAGGGCGGGCGTACCGATCCGGAGCCCGGAAGTCACGAAGGGAGAGCGGGTCTCGCCCGGCACCGTGTTCTTGTTGACCGTGATGCCGGCGGCCTCGAGGGCGTGCTCCGCCTCCTTGCCCGACAGCTCCGGGTGACTCGGGCGGAGGTCCACGAGCAGCAGGTGGTTGTCCGTGCCTCCGGACACGAGACGGAAGTCCCGGGCCAGCAGCGCGTCACCGAGCGCCCGGGCATTCGCGACGACGCGCTCCGCATACCCGTGGAAGTCGGGCTGGAGCGCCTCGCGGAAAGCCACCGCCTTTGCCGCGATCACGTGCATGAGGGGGCCCCCCTGCATGCCGGGGAAGACGGCCTTGTCGAGCGCCTTCGCGTGCTCCTCGGTCGTCAGGATCAGACCGCCCCGGGGTCCCCGCAACGTCTTGTGCGTGGTCGTGGTGACCGCGTCGGCGTGGGGGACCGGTGAGGGATGGACACCGACCGCGACGAGCCCCGCGATGTGCGCCATGTCCACGAGGAGCTTCGCGCCGACCTCACGGGCGATCTCCCCGAACGCCTCGAAGTCGAGCGTCCTCGGATACGCGCTCGCGCCCGCCACCAGAAGCTTCGGCCGCACCTCGAGTGCCTTCTCACGTACCGCGTCGTAGTCGATGCGGCCGTTGGACTCCCGCACGCCGTAGAAATGCGCGTCGTAGTGCTTTCCCGACACGTTGACCCGCGAACCGTGGGTGAGGTGCCCTCCGTGGCTGAGATCCATGCCGAGCGTGGTGTCCCCCGGCTCGAGGAAGGCGAGATACACCGCCTGGTTCGCCTGCGCGCCGGAGTGCGGCTGCACGTTCGCGTGGTCCGCGCCGAACAGACGCTTCGCGCGGTCGATCGCGAGATTCTCCGCGACATCGACATGCTCGCACCCGCCATAGTACCGCTTGCCGGGAAGCCCCTCGGCGTACTTGTTGGTGAGGACCGAGCCCATCGCCTCCATGACCGCCCGGGAGGTGAAGTTCTCGCTGGCGATCATCTCCAGCTGGTCCGTCTGACGCCTCCCCTCACGATCGAGCACATCGTGGATCTCGGGATCGGTTACGGCGAGGTTCTCGTGGTACATCGGGCCTCGGAGGCGTGCAGGGTTCGAGTGTGCCGGACCGGAGTCGTGTCGATCAGACGAAGCTGCGGTTCAGGTGACGTACGTTCCGGACCCGCTGCACGGCAACCCGGTCCGCCGCCTCCGAGGTCGGGATGTCCGCGTCCTCGGCCAGTTCGAAGATCTCGAGACAGGTGTTGAAGATCTCCGTGGCCTTCCGCTTTCCGCGCTCCGGCGACCAGTTGTTCAACTCGCCGTAGACGTTGATCAGACCACCGGCGTTCACGACGTAGTCGGGGCCGTAGAGGATTCCCTTCTCGTCGACCGCCTTCCCGTGGCGCGTGCGGGCGAGCTGGTTGTTCGCGGCTCCGCAGATGATCTCGAAGTTGAACACCGGGAGGGTGTCGTCGTTGATCACCGCGCCGAGCGCGCACGGCGCGAAGATCTCCGCCTCGACACCGTAGATCCTGTCCGTGTCGACCCGCGTGGCACCGAAGTCATCCACAACGACCTGCACCCGGCCCTCGTCGATGTCGGTGACGATGAGCTCCGAACCCGCCTCGTGCAGGTACTGGCAGAGATGGTAGCCCACGTGCCCCAGGCCCTGGACCGCCACCTTCTTTCCGGTGAGCTCATCGGAGCCCCAGCGGTGCATCGCGGCGGCGCGGATGCCGCTGAACACGCCCCACGCCGTGACCGGGGACGGGTCTCCCGAACGCCCCATGATGCCCGTGACGTGCTCCGTCTCCATGAGGACGAACTCCATGTCGTCGGGCGAGGTGCCCACGTCCTCGGCGGTGATGTAGCGACCCGCGAGCGACTCGACCGCGCGGCCGTGCGCCCGGAAGATCATCTCACGATTCCGGGTCTTGTTGTCCCCGACGATGACGGACTTTCCGCCGCCCAGATTCAGGCCGGCCACCGCGGCCTTGTAGGACATGCCCCGAGAGAGCCGGAGCGCATCGATGATTGCGTCCTCGTCGGAATCGTACTGCATGAATCGCGTGCCACCCAGCGCCGGCCCCAGCGTCGTGTCGTGAATCGCGATGATGCCGCGGTAGCCGAACTCGGGCTCGCTCCAGAACACGAGCTGCTCGTGCTCGTGCTTGCCCATGCGCTCGAAAATATCCATTCCGTCTCCGACTGTTCGTTCGATGTATGTAGACCCGGCGGGGCGTCAGGAAGCCCGAGCCGCCGCCAGCAGTTCACGTGACACGACGCGCCGCAGCGCCTCGCTGGTCCCGCCGATCACTTCGAGTCCCTTGGCGTCCCTCATGCGCTTCTCGACGGGGTAGTCGCGCATGTAGCCGTAGCCGCCGAAGATCTGCACCGCTTCGTCCGCCGCGAACATGGCGGTTTCGCTCGCGATGATCTTCGCCGCCGCCGCACGTCGGGCAGCCGTCGCCACCGAGCCGAGACCGGCGGCTGAATCCCGGACGAGCGCCTCCGCCGCAGCGGTTCGTGCGG
>DATFJS010000109.1:0-2658 GCA_035269045.1 Longimicrobiales bacterium
AGGACGCGGCGCGGAGAGGTGCTCATATCGGGATGGGCGGGAAGTCGTGGATAAGGGGTTCAGGCGAAAGGTACAACGAAGAAGCGCCCCGTCGACCGTGTCGACGAGGCGCCTCTCCGGACAGCTCTGCCGCCGGGCTCAGCCGGTCGGCATCTTGCGAGCGAGCGTCGCCTCGACACCCGGCTCGAACACCGGATTCTGGAGGTTGATGATCCGACCCGTCGCGTACTCGTCGTCCACACGGACGATCGTGAAGATGCCCTCCGGATACTCTCCGGAACCCGGAAGCCGGACCTCGTACTCGTCGCCGATCGTGGCACCGGCCGGCGTCTGGATGAAGAGGTATCCGCCGAGACCCTGAAGCTGATCCGCGGGCTCCGAATATTCGAGCACCGAGACGGTGCTGCCGCCCGCCACCCGCTCGGGGAAGACGCCGATGCGCTCCTCGTACTCGGGCGCCGGACGAAGGAGGTCCCCTTCCAGGAGCCGGCCGTAGACCCGGATCACCTCCACCACCGGACGATCCCCCGCCATCGCGACGACCTGGATCAGCGCCGTGGGTCGGGCGACGTGCCCGACTCCGGAGAGGGAGGCGTCCACGCGGTACGCCTGAAGACGCGTACCCGGGGCCACCGGCCGATCGAGGTCGATGAAGAGTCGATCGTAGCGGCGGGCCGACTCACGGGCGATGCGACGCTCGGTCGCACCTCCGAAGCTGCCCACGCTGCCGACCGCCTGGTCCCCCGCCTCGTCGACGAGGAAGGGTGCGCCGTAGACGATCTGCGCCGGCACGGCCGGCACGGAGTCGAGATACTCGCCGACCTCGCGGAGCTGCTCGTCCTCCGGGTACCAGATGGTCCTCTCGATCTCCTGCGACTGCGACCGAGGCTGCATCGGTTCGTTGCCGGGCGCGACCATCACCTCGATCAGATTCCCATCCGCATCCGGGATGAGAAGAAGCTGACCGGGATAGATCAGGTCCGGGTTCTGGACCCGGTCCCGATTCGCGTCCCAGATCCGGCGCCATTCGAACGGATTGCCGTAGAACGACTGCGCGAGATCCCAGAGGGTATTGCCACGCACGACCTGGTGTTCACCCTGTTCCTGGGTGACAGCCTGAGTCGTTGCGGGCGCGGAATACGCGAATGTCGCGCAAAGGGAGATGGCCAGTGCGGCCGCTGTAATGCGGAGCATGGAAGCCTTCGCCTCCTGAGGTACGGGGCTTCGGGAGAATTTTTCCCACCCGAGCAACATACGTGGGCGAGGCCGTGACTACAAATGTTTTCATGAGCCGATCCTCGTGCTTCGTGTCGCTCAGAGGCCGATTCGCAGAACGCAGGCGTCTTCCCGCGGAGAGTCGTAGTAGTTCCGGCGCATGCCGATGGAGGTGAATCCACGCCTCAGGTAGAGGTCACGGGCCACGTTGTTGCTCTGACGCACCTCGAGGAAGAGGTCCTTCACGCCCCGTTCCTTCGCCCGCTCCAGCACGCGGTCGAGGAGTCGGGCTCCGATCCCCCGGCGTCGCCAGGCTTCATCGACGGCGATGTTCGCGAGCTCGCCCTGATCGAGGATGCACCAGAGGACGGCGTACGCGACGACCTCGTCGCTCACGTCGACCACCATCAACTCGGCGCCGGTCCGGCCCAGGAGTCGGCGAAACGTCTCTGCGTCCCAGGGTGATCCGAACGCGCTCGCCTCGAGCTCGACCACGCGATCCACGTCCCGCTCCAGCATTGCCCGGACCCGCTCGCCGGGGAGTGGGCCGGGCCGTTCGGGCCGCTCCGATGGTGTGGGCGGTGGCGGGACGCGACGGGCCTCCATCGTCAGGCCCGCGCCTCGCGACGGGCGCGCACGGCGCCCGTGTCGCGCAGGTAGGTCGGCTCCCATGCGTGCGCGTCGGCGACCGGGCGAGGGGTCGGGTCGAGGTCGAGCGCGCGGACGATGCCGTCGGCGGAGGGAAATCCGATCGGCGGCGCCAAGATCGTCCCCGCGCTCTCGGCGATCCGATTTGCGTGGCGGAGCGCACCGTCCCCGCAGAAGGCCGCGCCCCGGAAGCGGATGTCCGACAGCACGTCGGGGAGGGTCGCGAAGGTCGGCTCGGCGACCACGTCCGGCAGATCGGTGGCCAGGCGGTACGCCGCCATGAACAGTCGATCCCCCCGCGCATCGAACAGCACCACCCGAAGACCGATCGGGGGAGCGTCGGGAGACACGGTGGCGTCGGTGGGCTCGGCGAGGCCGGCCAGGCTCTCTGCCGCGACCTGCTCCGTGAGCGCCGCGCCCAGCAGCGACGAAACCGTATAGAGCGGGAGTCCGAGTGCGTGGGAGAGGCCCTTGGCCGTCGCGGCCGCTACCCGGACGCCGGTGAACGACCCCGGGCCCTCGCCCACCGCGATCGCGGTCAGCTCGTCACGGGCGACGCCTGCCGCATCCAGCACAGACGTGATCGCCGGGATCATCCCGGCGGAGTGGGTGCGTGGCTGTTCGAGGAAGTGACGGGCGAGCACCCGCCCCTCGTCCGCCAGCACGATCGAGGCGACCGGACCCGCCGTCTCGATCGCCAGGAGGCGTCGCAGGTCGCTCATTCGTCTGCGTCCGGGAAGGGCATGGTCTGGCGGGGCCGCGAGGTCGTCGCGACCGAGAGCGGAAACGACGGGA
>DATFJS010000110.1:0-11913 GCA_035269045.1 Longimicrobiales bacterium
CGTGCTCGACTCCGATCGGGCCCGTGCGGCCATTCCATCGCTCCCCGATCTCGCGGACTATGTCGGAGCGATCGAGAGCGGCCGGCCCTTTCCCGGGCTCCAGGTGGAGAAGGCGAAGGGCGTCGGAGTCCGCGGGGGAAGTCAGGACCACACGGCCATCCTCTGCTCCAGGCCCGGTGCGCTGCTCCAGGCGCGATTCGGCCCCGTCGAACTCGAGCGGTACGTCGCCATGCCGTCCGGTCTGGTGTTCGTGATCGGGGTGAGCGGGGTGCGTGCCTCGAAGGCGGCCGGCGCTCGTGCCCGGTACAACCGCCTCTCCGACCTCGCGACCCGGATCGCCGAGCTGTGGCGGGCGGATACCGGTTCGTCCGAGCCCCATCTGGGCGCGATCCTCGACACCGGACCCGATGCGAGCGCTCGGCTGAGGGGGATCCTCGAGCGTGACGGGTGGGAGGACGCTGCCGCGATGATCCGGCGAGTGGAGCAGTTCCGCGTGGAGACGCGCGAACTCGTGCCCGGCGTGGTGGAGGCCCTCGAGCGGGAGGATCTCGATGCGCTCGGCGAGAAGGTGGCCATGTCCCAGCGGCTGGCCGAGACCCACCTCGGCAACCAGGTACCGGAGACCGTGCACCTGGCGGAATCCGCGCGGGAGGCGGGAGCGATCGCGGCGTCGGCGTTCGGCGCCGGGTTCGGCGGCGCGGTGTGGGCGCTGGTCGACGAGGGGCGCGTGGAGAGCTTCGTGAACGCCTGGGGCGCCGCCTATCGGACGGCCTTTCCGCGCCGATCCTCCCGTGCGCGCTTCGTCGTCACCCGCCCGTCCGATCCGGCCGGACCGCTCCCCGAGCGTTTCAGATCTCGACGATTCCCAGCGGCTCCCGGGAGCGCCACGCCCCCCGGGTGAAGTCCGGGAAAGGCTGCGGCTCCGAGCGCGCGGCGATCGACTGTTCCGACAGCATGATCACCGCGGTCCATGCGGCGCCGTCGTACACGTCGAAGTCCATCCGCTCGCCGCTCCGCAGGCACTGGATCAGGCGGTAGTCCTCGATGTAGTCCATGCCGCCGTGGCCGGCACCCGCCGACTCCTCCTCGAGCGCCTTCCAGATGGGGTGCTCGTACTGCTCGCGGTAGTCGAGCGCGTCCTCCCACCGGTGTGCCGGGCTCGTGCCCTCGATGTGAATCCGTTGCTCGGGATACTTCCGGATGAGGCCGTTCGTCCCCTGAAGCAGCACCTTCCGCGTGTACGGCCGCGGCGTGTTGGTGTCGTGCGTGATGAGGATGGTCTCGCCGCGCTTCGTCTTGATGAGCGTGTTGACCACGTCGGAGAGCCGGTAGCCGCGCCGGGCCTCCATGCTGTCGGGCCCGATGTGCTCCTCCGCCCACTTCTGGAGCCCCATCGAGGGGGATCCCATCGAGACGAGGTAGTCGAACTGGTTGCCGCGGTTGATGTCGAACCACTGCGCGACCGGGCCGATGCCGTGGGTGGGGTAGAGGTCGCCGTCGCGGCGGACGGAGTGATCCACCCGCCACCGGTTCACGTAGTAGTCGCTCAGCTTGAGCTCGCGCAGGTCGTGCAGGTAGCCGCACTCGGCGTGCAGGAGACCCCCGAACACGCCCTGCCGGACCATGTTCAGGATCATCATCTCGGTGCGGTCGTAGCAGCAGTTCTCCATCATGACGCACTCGAGCCCGGTCGACTCCGACAGCTCGACCAGCTCCCAGCACTCCTCGAGCGAGACCGCCATCGGGACCTCGGTGGCGGCGTGCTTCCCGTGCTCGAGGGCGGCCTTCATGACCGGGTGGTGCAGCTTCCACGGGGTCGCGGTGAAGATCAGGTCGAGATCCTCCTCCGCGGCCATCCGCAGATAGTCCTCCTCCCCGGTGTAGACGCGCGGCGGCTCGGCGCCGGCCTCCTCCACCAGCCGCCGCGAGCGCTCGGCGTGCTCGGGCACGATGTCGGCGATCGCGCGGATCTCCGCGTTCGGGATGCGCAGGAAGTTGCGGACGTGGCCGGTGCCCTGATGGCCCACGCCGACCATGCCGATGCGGACGGTGTCGATGGGGCGGCGGCTGCGGCCCGGAAGCGCGCGCGGGTCCCAGCGGGTGGCGTTCAGCGCGGCGGCGCTCAGGTCGCTGGAGCCGAGTGCGAGCCCGAGGCCGGTGGCGCCGGCGGCGCGCAGGAAGGAGCGGCGGTCGACCGGGGCATGTCCGGGACGGTCGTCAGGCTGGTTCTTCATGAGGCGGTCGGGTCGGTTGGAGTGGATCGTTCGGAGCACGGATCGGGGGTGGGTCAGCCGCTGTCCACCCCTCGCGCCGCGAGTTCCCGTTCGATCACGTCGAGGGCGTTCTGCATCGCTTCGGCCAGCAGGTCACCGTTGCCTGCCACGAACCACAGAAAGATCCGTCGCCGATCGATGACCGCGCGGAAGAAATCGTCTCGAAGCGCTTCCCTTGCAGCGGCAGGCGGCGGCGTGCCGGGCATGGTCTCGGGGGAAAACGGCGGGCCGGGGAGCGGGTGGACGCCCATGTACTGGAGCCAGGTCACCGAGTATGTGTCGTTCCACTGTTGTGTGGCCTGATTCCGGTAGTCGATGTAGAACTGGGCCCGGAAGGTGACCTCGGCCAGCGCGAGGCGGACGTCCTCGTTGGAGATCAGATCGAACGTGCCCGTGGCGATCATGGTCTCGTACGTACGCAGCGTCGGGTAGTAGGCTGCCGTGTAGTTCGCAGCGAGTGCGACGCTGGCCATCGAATCCTCCGGGAAGGCGGCCCCTTCGTCGGCGGGGAATCGGAGGAACCACTCGAGCGTCGCGACTCGCGCCAGGTGCGATGCGTTGTCGTGCTTCAGCGTGTCGAGGCTCAGACGGAGGTCCGTGGCAAGGGACTCCAGCAGGTCCGTCTCGAGCGACGCATCCTGCCGGTCCTCGTACCACCCTTCCACCCACAGCGCCACGAGCACGCCGAGCACGATGACGGAGAACTCGGCCACCAGGCGAAGGGCGAGAGATCCCGTGCGGCTACTGGAGGGTGTGGCCACTCCGGCCTCCCGGAAGGTGAGTATGGTGGGGACGCGATCGCTCCGACCCTCGCGGGCCGACGCCTGCTTCGCGCTCCAACCTATGAGTCGCCCTCACCCGACGACCAGCACCGCGAAGATGGGCGAGTGGTCGGAGGCCACCGGTTCATCGATCACGCGATGCTCGATCACCTCCCACCGCTCCGCGGGGCGGACGAGCATGAAGTCGATCTCACGGACCGGGTCGTCGGACCGGAAGGTCAGTGGGGTGCCGCTCTTGGTCAGGACGCGCCAGCCGAGGGCTGCCAGCGTGTCCATCACCACCGTTCCGGGCTCGGAGTTGAAGTCGCCCGCGAGCAGGGTGGGCGTGATGTCTGCGGGCCCCCCGTCATTCCGGTCCGCAGCGTCTCCCGTGGCGTCCCCCGGGGTGGTCGTGGTCCGGTCGTGCGATCGCAGCAGCCGGTCGAGCGTGAGCGCCTGCGCCAGTCGCTCTTCCTCGGTCCGATAGAAGTGGATGTCGGACAGCACGATCTCCCGCCCGGTGGTCGGTGAGCGGACTCGTACGGTCACGGAGGTCCGCGGCTCGGCCCCCTCCGGCAGCCGGTGATTCCGCGACTCGACGATCGGCCATGCGGACAGCACGGCCATCCCGTAGTCGCCACCCTGGTAGGGCATGAAGGCACCGAAGACGGGCGTCGTCCCGGTCAGCTCGCCGAGCACGGCCGCCTGATCCACGCCCTTGGTCCGCTCGACTCCGCGGTCCACCTCCTGCAGCGCGACGAGGTCGGGCTCCAGGTCACGAATGAGTGCCGCGATGCGCTCGAGGTCGATCACCTCGTCGTTGCCGGCCCCGTGATGGATGTTGTACGCCAGCACGCGGAGTGTGTCGGGTGCCGTGGATTCGGTCGTGCCCCGCTGCTGCGGTGCGTCGGTCAGGGCGTCGCCCGCGGCCCCGGCGGAGCCCTCGGGGGCGGGCCCGCACGAAGCGAGCGCGACGAGACAGGCGACGAGACCAGCGAGAGGTACTGGAGTGGAGACGACGGGGCGGGTTCGCATCCCTCACCTTTCGCCGCGCGTCCCGCATCGTCAACCTGCGGGCATGCCTGCCCCCGCCCTCGTCCTGCTCGCCGCCGGCGCGTCCCGTCGCTACGGCCGCCCCAAGCAGCTCGACCCTCTCGGGCCGTCCGGCGAGACGATCATGGAGCTCACCGCCCGCGATGCGGTCGCGGCCGGGGTCGGGCGTATCGTGCTGGTCGTGAGTGGGGATGAGGGAGCGGGGCGGACGGGAGCGGAGTCCACGGGCACCGCGGTGACGGCCCGGATGCGGGAGGCGGGCCGGCGGGACGGTTACGCCGGCGCGGTCCCGATCGAGGCGGTCGAGCAGCGGCTGGAGGATGTGCCGGCCGGCTTCTCTCCACCGGGCGACCGGACCCGCCCATGGGGCACGGCGCACGCACTCCGCGCCGCCCGGCACGCGCTGGCCGAGTCCGGCGCACCGATCGTGGTCGCCAACGCCGACGACTGGTACGGGCCGGACGCGGTCACCCGAATCGTTCGGAGTGTCGCGCAGAACGAGGATCCGGGGTTCGCCGCACTGGTCCCGTATCCGCTGGAGGTCACCCTCCCTCCCGCGTCCGCACCCGAAGCCGGTGGCGTCTCGAGGGGCATCGTCCGTACCGACGAGGCCGGCCGGGTCGTCGATCTGCGGGAAGTGCTTCAGCTGCGGCGCGCGCCCGGGAGCCCGGGGATGGCGCGGGGACGGGCGGCGGTCGGATGCGAGGTGCACGTGCCGCTCGACGCGCTCTGCTCGATGAACCTCTGGGGCTTCGGTCCGGCGATCTGGGACGCCCTCGAGCAGCGCTTCGAGGAGTTCGTCGCGCATCGCGGCTCCGACCCGGAGGCGGAGTGGTTCCTTCCCGACGTCGTGCTCGCTGCCGCGGCCCACGGACACCTGCATGTGTACGCGCTCGAACCCGGGACCGTCCACCTGGGCATCACGCATCTCGCGGATCGGGAACGGGTGCGGGAGGGGCTGCGTAACGCTCTGCGCGACGGGTAGGTCCCGCCGGATCGCGCTTCCCTCGCGTCCGCCCGGGGATTAGCCTCCCCGCATCCGGGTACCTCACTCCATCAAGGCGATTTCCCGACATCATGCGCATCGCAGTGAACACCGGCGGCGGCGACGCCCCCGGCCTGAACGCCGTCATCCGAGCCGTCACCCTGGGCGCGATTCGTCGCGGATGGGAGGTGCTCGGAATCCGACGCGGCTACGACGGGATCCTCTCGCCGGAGCCCGGCGGCATCATCGAGCTCACCGAGGAGCGCGTGCGGGGCATCACCCACCTGGGCGGCACGATGCTCGGAACGACCAATCGCGGGAACCCGTTGGCGATCGAGGACGGGCGGGACCGCGGAATGGAGATCGTGAAGGGAATCCACGACCTCGGCTGCGACGGCCTCATCGCGATCGGAGGGGACGGCTCGCTGACCATTGCGGCCGAGCTCCAGAAGCGGGGACTCAACGTGATCGGTGTGCCGAAGACGATCGACAACGATCTGGCGGCGACCACCGTCACCTTCGGATTCCATACCGCGGTCCAGACCGCCACGGACGCCATCGGCCGGCTGCACTCGACCGCCGAGGCGCACCGCCGCGTCATGGTGGTCGAGGTGATGGGGCGGGACGCCGGCTGGATCGGCCTCTTCGCCGGACTCGGCGGCACGGCCGACGTGATTCTCATCCCGGAGATTCCGTTCGACTTCGACCGGGTCTGCGAGGCCATCGAGGAGCGGTACGACGACGGGCCCGAGTTCGCCATCGTGGTCGTGTCGGAGGGCGCCCGACCCATCGGCGGCGAAGCCCAGGTGGTCGAGGAGGCGAGCCCCGGACGACCCCGCTACGGCGGGATCGCCGACTTCGTCGCCAAGCAGATCACCGAGCGCACCGGCCACGAGACGCGCTCGCTCGTGCTGGGCCACATCCAGCGCGGTGGCGAGCCGATCGCCTACGACAAGGTGCTGGCCCTGCGCTTCGGATCGGCGGCCGTCGAGCTGGCTGCGCGCGGCGACTGGGGATGCATGGTCGCCCTGGACCCCCCGGACATCAACGCGGTGCCGCTCGCCGAGGCCACGGCGCACCTCAAGCTGGTCGCACTCGACAGCGACATCGTCCAGACGGCGCGCAATCTCGGGGTGAGCTTCGGCGACTGACGCGGAGGTCACCGGCGAGGGGCTGGTCGCGGTCGCCCGGAGCCCGGGGCGATCCTCAGCGCTCCGGGCACTTCGCACGTCCATCGGACAGTATGATCTTCGGACTCCGGTCCGTCTTCCACGATACACCCCCACCCGACATCGCCATGCGTCTCGGATCCCGTTCCGTCCTCGCTCTCGCCGCCGCGCTCTTCGCGGCCACCCTGGCCCTTCCGTCGCCCGGCGCCGCGCAGTCCACGGCCGACTACATCCCCGAGGTCGTGGCCGACGAGACCTTCCCGCTCTCCATCCGCTCGATCATGCGCGCGGAGGAGATCGTGGGGCAGTCTCCGGCTGGTGTGCGCTGGAGCGCGGACGGCGAGACGATCTACTTCACCTGGGTCCCCGGCGGAAACGAGTGGGACGCCGACCGCGAGTGGTACCGGGTGCCGGCCGAGGGGGGTGAGCCGGTTCGGCTCACGGACGACGAGGAAGACGAGCTGAGCATGCTCACCGCGTCGGGTGACATCTCCCCGGACGGCGACTGGGAGCTCATCGGGCTGGGGGGCGACATCTGGCTCCGCAGCCGCGACTCGGGCGAGATGGAGCAGCTCACCGCGACCCGGTCCGGCGAGGGCCAGGCGATGTGGAGCGCGGACGGCAGCGAGATCTTCTACCGGGGCGGCGAGGACCTCTTCGCGATGTCCGTCGAGACCGGTCGCATCCGGCAGCTGACCGACGTCCGCTCCGGCGAGCCGCCCACCTTCGAGGCGGACGAGGAGAGCGACGATCAGCGCCGCTTCCTGATCGAGCAGCAGCGCGAGCTGTTCGAGTTCATCCGTCGCGAGGCACGGCAGGACTCGATCCAGCGGGCCGAGCGGCAGGCCGCCGCGAACGAGCCGCCCGAGGAGGGAGAGCTTCAGCCGACGTACATCCCGAACGGCGAGCGCGTCGGCGCGCTGGTCCCGAATGGAGACGCCTCGTATATTGCGGTCTCGCTGTTCCGGGGCAGCGGGAACGACACGGAGGCCACGCCGGTCCCCTTCTGGATCACCGAGTCCGGCTACACCGAGCCGCGGAACGTGCGCTCCAAGGTGGGCGACTCCGAGCCCGGTGAGAGCCGCGCCGGCTTCATCGACGCCTCGACGGGCGAGGTCACCTTCTTCGACGCCGCTCCCGAGGACTTCGAGGGCGACGTGTCGACCCAGCTCATCGGCTGGAACGACGCCGGTACCCATGCCCTGATCCAGGGCAGCTCGGACGACGACGAGAACCGCTGGCTGTGGACCGTGGCTGCGGCGACGGGCGAGCGCACGCTGGTCGATCACCTGTACGACGAAGCCTGGATCGGCCGGATCTGCGGCGGCTGCCGCGGCTGGCTACCGGGTGAGGACGTCGTCTGGTTCGCCTCTGAGGAGAGCGGCCACAGCCACCTCTACACGGTGAACGCCGACGGCACCGGGCGCACCGCGCTCACCGCCGGACCGTGGGAGGTCCAGGACGCCGACATCCTCGAACTGGACCGCGCCGAGGGCCGCGACCGCTTCTGGGTCGAGACCAACGAGGGCGACCCCGCCAACACCCATCAGGGCTGGCTCGACTACGGCGATCGCGGCGACGAGCCGGTCGAGATCGAGTACGTCACCGAGGGCGACGGCCGCTTCGACGTGACGTGGTCGCCCGATCTCGAGCGCGCCGCCGTCCTGGCCAGCTTCGGCAACCGCCCGACCGAGCTGTTCGTGGCCGAAGCCGACGATGTGATGGAGATGGGGGAGGTCACCACCACGCCGACGGAGGAGTGGCTCTCCTTCAACTGGCTGTGGCCGGAGATCGTCGACATCCCCGCGGACGACGGCATCGATGTGCCGGCGCGCATCTACCGCCCCGCCGACCTGGGCGCCGAGCCCAACGGCGCGGCCGTCATCTTCGTGCACGGCGCGGGCTATCTGCAGAACGTCCACAACGGATGGTCGAGCTACTACCGCGAGTACATGTTCCACCACTTCCTCGCGGCTGCCGGCTACACGGTGCTCGACATCGACTACCGCGGCTCGGCCGGCTACGGCCGCGACTGGCGCACCGCGATCTACCGCTTCATGGGCGGCGCGGATCTGAGCGACCAGGTGGACGGAGCCGAGTGGCTCGTCGCGAACGAGGGCGTGGATGCGGACCGGATCGGCCTGTACGGCGGATCGTACGGCGGCTTCATCACGCTGATGGCGCTCTTCACCGCCGGCGACACCTTCAAGGCGGGTGCGGCGCTGCGCAGTGTGACCGACTGGGCGCACTACAACGACGGCTACACCTCCAACATCCTCAACGACCCGCAGGAGGATGAGGAGGCCTACCGGATGAGCTCACCCATCTACCATGCGGAAGGCTTCGGGCCGGACCAGCACCTCCTGATCCCGCACGGCATGGTCGACACGAACGTCCACTTCAGCGATGTCGTGCGTCTGGCCCAGCGCCTGATCGAGCTCGGGAAGGAGAACTGGGAGATGGCCGTATATCCTGTAGAGAACCACGGCTTCACCGTGCCGAGCAGCTGGACCGACGAGTATCGCCGGATCTTCGAGCTGTTCGAGCGCACGATCAGCCAGCCCGGCTGCACCGACGACGGCGCGCTCTGCGCGGTGCCGGGGCGTTAGGCTGGACCAGGGAGGACGACGGAGACCATGACCGAGCGCCGATTCGACGAGGACCAGTTCGGCGAGATTCTTCGGAAGGCGGCCGAAATGCAGGCTCGTCTGCCGGCGCGCACGACCGACCCGGGGGCGTCCGACGAGTCGGGCAGCCTCACGGCACCGACCGGGATGTCGCTGTCGGAGATCCGGGCGATCGCGGCCGAAGTCGGCATCGACCCGGACCTGGTCACCCGGGCGGCCTCGCTCGTGAGCGACGACTCCGGAGCGACGGAGGGCCTCGGACATCGCTGGGTGCTCGAGAATTCGGCGTCCGGACAGCTGACGGAGGAGGACAAGGTGCGGCTGCTGCGTGCCATCCGTGATGCCACCGGATCCCACGGGGATTCGGACGTCGCCGGCGCCGGCCTGGAGTGGAGGTCCCAGTCGGGGGACGGCGCGATGGTTCTGGTGACGGCCGAGCCGTTCGATGGCCGGACCGAACTCCGTGTGTCCGTCGACGCGAGCGTCCCGGCCGTCGGGTCCCAGCTCTTCTCCACGCTCGCCGGAGGCCTCCTGGGTGTCGCGATCGGCGCGAGCGTCGATCCCGGGGCGGTGGCCGGCATCGCGCTCGTGGCGGGTACCGCGGGTGTGGGACTCGGCGTCGGGCGCCTGATATGGTGGAAGCGGCTTCGCTCGAACGCGGTGGCCCGTTCGAAGAAGATCTTCTCGGCGGCGATGTCCGCGCTTCCGGCGGCGCCACCGCACCGCTGAGCCGCGCCCCGGTCACCGGGGTGCATTCGGGAGTGCAGGCTCCCCGGCGAGCCGATCTCGTCAGGAGCCCTCCTCCAGCCAGAAGATCTCCTCGACGGGCACATCGAAGTACCGGGCGATGAGGAGCGCGATGGTCGTGGATGGGACGAACCTACCGACCTCGATCGTGCTGATGGTCTTCCGCGACACGCCGATCCGTCGGGCGAGGTCGGCCTGGGTCAGCCCGTGTTCGGCGCGGAAGACCTTGATCCGATTCCCGAGCTCGACGTCACGCATCGCCCGGATCGCGATCGAGGTAGAGGAACGCGACCGAGAAGCTGACGAGCATCGTGGCGAGCACGGCCTCCAGCACGAGTCCCGGCGACAGCCACTCGGTCCGCCGCGCGAAGTACTCGAACACGATCAGCGTGAGAAAGAGGACGGTCCACGACGCGCCCTGCGCCCGGACGAGGCTCTCGGCGACGAACCCGTCCGGGTCCCGGTAGAGGCTCCAGTCGGGGCTCGAGCGATTCCGCGCCTTCCAGACGAAAATCGGGATGATGAACCCGACGGCGGCCAGGATGAACCCGATCTCTGCCCAGCCCAGCAGCTCCGCGGTCGATGGATCCACCCGTCGGATGGCGACCGCAGTCATGTACCGGGCACCAAGGAAGAGGAGAGCCCACGCCAGCATGCGGCGGTGGCGGTCGGCGACATCGGGGACGGAGGGAGTGCGCGCGTCGTTCATCGTCAGATCCACTGCCGGACGGAGTCCCGGTACCGGGCGTGCTCCGCACCGAATTCGCGTGCGAGCCAGGCGTCTTCCTTCCGCACGGTGAACCACTGCACCGCGGCCCAGAAGGCGACGGTGAGGATCACGAACCACCAGTCCGATACGTCGAGCGCGAAGCCGAGCAGCAGAAGCGTCAGGGCCACGTAGATGGGATGGCGGCTGAAGCGGTAAGGGCCTGACGTGACCAGCTCCTTCGTGGCGTCCTTATGTTCGAGCGTGGCGCCGTGACGCCGTAGTTCGATGGCGGACCACACGAAGAGGGCGATGCCGGTGACGGTGAGTGTGTTCGCCGCCGTCCCGAGGAACTCGGGCCCCGTGAATTCGAGGGGCTGGATCCAGCGCAGTCCGAAGCCGAGCACGCCCCAGAGGACCAGGAAGAGGGTCGGGTGGATCGCGCCGGAGGGGTTGGTCTCGCTCATGGCACCGTGTCCTGTGGAAGGCCGTCGTCGTGGCGACGCGACTGAGCGCCGTTGCCGTAACGGGTGTGATAACTACAGGTATCATCATGATACCCAAAGGTTTCACATTGGGCCAGACCTCGCGTGGTTCGGAGGTGGCTTCGGCGAAGTCCTCAGGCCCGAGCGGGCTCGCTCGGCGGCGTCATCACGTAGCTCAGCAGCGTCCCGACGCCCATCACCACTCCGACCCCGATCGGATTCCACCACAGCCATCCGATGTCGGTCGTGTAGTAGATGTAGAGGATGGTCCCGAACCCGCACAGGATCCCGATGAAGGCGGGCGTCCCGTGCGCACGCTTCACTCCGAAGGCGAGCAGGAAGCCGCCCAGGATCGAGCCGTAGACGAGGCTGCCGACCTGGTTCACGAGCTCGATCAGCGACCCGCCCTGACCGGCTCGCAGGGCGAAGCCCCACGCGACCAGTCCCCAGAAGAGCGTGGCGAGCCGGGACGCCCAGAGGTAATGGCCGTCGGTCGCGTCCCGTACGAACCAGCGCCGGTAGAAGTCGATCACGGTGGCGCTCGACAGCGCGGTCAGCTCGGAGTCGATCGACGACATCGCGGCCGCGAAGATCGTAGCGATCATCAGCCCGACCAGGCCGATGGGGAAGTACTCGGTCAGGTAGGTCGGGAAGATGTAGTTGGTGTCGTTCGACTCGGCGCCGCGCACGTCGGCGACGATCGCCTTGGCGTCGTCCCGGAGGCCGAGCAGCTCCTCGTCCTGCGCGGCGAGCGTCTGCTCGAGCGCGGGCGGCACGGGGCCGGCGTCGCGCGCATCCAGGATCTCCATGACGGTCGCGCGGCGCTCGGCGTGGGCCTCGGCGAAGGTCACCGAGAGATCCTCGAACTCCTGCGCGCGGTCGCTCTCCATCACGACGCGCACCTCGGCGTCGTTGAAGACGATGGGCGGCTGCTCGAAGTGGTAGAAGGCGAACATCAGCACGCCGATACCGAGGATCGCGATCTGCATCGGCACCTTCATGAAGCCGTTGAAGATCAGCGACAGCCGGCTGTCCCGCTCCGAGTCGGCGGTCAGGTAGCGCTGCACCTGGCTCTGGTCCGCGCCGAAGTACGACAGGAAGAGGAAG
>DATFJS010000111.1:0-8206 GCA_035269045.1 Longimicrobiales bacterium
CACCATCGCGCGGACATCGTCCTGACCGCCGATTTCCGCCTCGACGCCGTGCCGGAGGACGACCTGCGGGAGGTGGTGCGGGCCAATCTCCGGTGGCGCGACGACCGGCATCCCGATCTGTGGCTGTATCCCAGCGCTGGATCCATCTTCAAGAAGATCGAGGGGATCGGCGCGGGGCGACTGATCGACGAATGCGGCCTGAAGGGTCACGTCCACGGCGGCGCCGGCATCTTCCACCGACACGCCAACATCATCGTGAATCTCGGAGGGGCCTCGTCCGCGGACGTCCGCCACCTGATCGACCTCGCACAGGAGACGGTCCTGCGGGAGACGGGCTACCAGCTCGAGACCGAAATCGGATTCGTCGGCGGAGCCACCGCCGTCTAGGAGGCGGCGCGACCTCCGGTGCACCGGGTCACGCCGCGGCCCGGACGCTCCGGCCTACACGCCCAGGTCCGCAGCGAGTTCTTCGAGAGTCGGCGTGTGCAGACGATGGCCTGCGGCGTGGACCCGGACCTCCGGATCGAGGCCGGCCGTCAGGAACCGTTCGGCGTCCCGGGCCTCCCGCGCCGGGTCCCGGCTGCGGTCCGCGTCGCCGCGAATCAGGACCCACCGTCGTGGGCGGGCCTTCAGCTCTTCCGCGGTCGTGTCGTGCGGAAGTCCCTCGCCCCAGAGCACGACCGCCCGGGCCGGGTGCTCCGAGCGCAGCATCCACCGTGCCGCCGTGTGCGCGCCCTGGGAGAAGCCGAGCACCACCACGGAGAGTTCGTCGTGCTCGCCTGTCGCCTCGCCCAGCACCCGCTCGAGGTACTCGACGTAGTCGTCGATCTCCTGATCGCGGTCCTCGCGGGTCATCCAGGTGGCGCCGATCCGCGCGTCCGGCCCGTGGCGTCCGTCCGGGTCCCCGACGTAGAACCGATTCAAGGCCTCCGGCGCGAGGATGCGGCGGGAGCCGTCGTCGAGCGAGCGGAAGTGCCGGAGAAACCAGGGCGCCAGCTGTCGATATCCGTGAAGAACGACCCAGATCGACCGTTCGGCCCGCTCGGGGCCGAGATGTGCGACCCGCGCCGTGCGCGGTGTGCGGACACGGGTGACGGGTGGGAGGTCGATCACCCGACGACGCGCATCACAGTGTAGACCACCGTGCCCACGTGCACCGCGAGGAACACCCACAGCGCGCGACGGGCCCACGGCCGCCGGGCGACCCGGAGATTCCGTATGACGAGCCACGCGGCGGGGATCGCGAGCCACCCGAGAATCGGGATCACGTGGTTGGCGACCGCCGGGACGGGATCGAGGACCTTGCTGGGTCGGTTCAGGACTCCGGCGGTCCGTAGCACCCACCGGATCGTCCAGGGATAGAGCGCCATCAGCGCCGGGGCGGCCAGCACGGCGTTGACGAAGAACATGCCTCCCGCGCGGGTCTCGATCCACGGTTCGTCCGACGACGGCGGCAACTCCGGCGGAGTCCGGTCGTGTGTCGTCACCTCACCCAATGTCGGGCCCCCTCGCTTCCACGGCGGCCTGGAAGACCGCGTCGAGACGCTCCAGTCGTGCGGCCTCGGAGCGAAGCTCGAGGAACGACTGCTGCCACCGGAGGTCGATGTGGACGGCCGGGGCGAGCTGGAACGAAAGGTCCAGGTTCAGATCGAACTCCGGCATGTCTCCCGGCGACTCGTCCAGCGCCTCCATCACGGCGGCGAACAGCTTGAGGGTCCGGGCTCTCGCCTCCCGGATCGCGTCCACGCGCGGGATCGAGGCGTCCTCGTACGGCAGGACGTCCGCCTCGTAGTAGAGGTGCTCCATCTCCCGGTCGCGCTGGATGGCGAACCGCGACTCGCCACGGACCAGAATCAGCGAGCGGCCCTCGGGAAGCGCCCGATGCTCGGTGATCCGCGCGAAGGTGCCGACGGTCCCCTTCTCCATCAGAAACGGGCCCTGCTCGTCCGGATCGTGGTGCACCAGGCCGAAGGGTCGATCGGCGGCGAGGCAGTCCTCGACCAGCCGGCGATACCGAGGCTCGAAGATGTGCAGAGGAGCCGTGGACCCCGGGAAGAGGACGAGCGGCAGCGGGAAGAGCGGCAGGTGTTGCATGGTGTCGCCCTACCCGACTCCCCCGGGCAGGTTTCTGCGTTCCCGCTACTCGTCGTCGTCGATGTGCACCCGCGCGAGAGAACCCGCCAGGCGGTGCCGGACTCTGGCGCCGAGAAGCACGGCCACCACGCCCAGTCCTCCGGCCAGCCCCCACCAGATTCCGCGGGCGCCGAGGTCGGCTCGGAACGCCAGCAGCGCACCGATCGGGAGGGCCACCACGTAGAAGCCGGCGAAATTGATCAGCATGGGTACGCGCGTATCCCCGACACCCCTCAGGATCGCGGCCGAGACGACCTGGATCCCGTCGACGATCTGGAAGACGCCGGCGATCGGCAGCAGGGCGGCAGCCAGTACCACGACCGTGGGGTCGGCGGAGAAAAGCCGGGCCAGCGGCACGGGAGCCAGGAGGAACACGACCGCGGTGAGCACCATCACCCCCACGCCCGCGAGCATCCCGCCGGCCGCCACCCGTCGGGCCGCCGCCGAATCACCCCGGCCCACGCCCCTCCCCACGAGCACCGCCGTCGCCTGACCGATGCCGAGCGGGAGCATGAAGGTGAACGAGGCGAGGGACAGCGCGACCTGATGTCCGGCCAGCGCCACGGTCCCGACCCATCCCGCCATCAGTCCGGCCAGTCCGAACGCGCTGAACTCCAGAAAGACCTGCGCACCGATCGGGGCGCCGAGCTTCAGCATCCGACCGATCGGGCGCCGGGCGAGCACACCGGCCCTCCACGGCCGCAGGTATGCGCGAAGGACCGGCCACGCGACCCAGGCGAGCCCACAGGCCATCGCGATACGCGTGGCCGAGGACGCCCAGGACGAGCCCACGGCACCCAGCGCCGGGGCCCCGAGGTTCCCGTAGACGAGGACCCAGTTGAGGCCGACGTTCGCCAGATTCGCGGCAACGAGAATCCACAGGATCGCCTGCACCCGCCCGAGCGCCTGGAGCGTCTGTCGGAAGACGACGAAGAGGTAGAAGGGGATCACCCCGATGATCGCGACCCGCGCATACTCGGCGGCCACCGGAATCACTTCCGGGGGCTGCCGGAACAACTCCAGGACCGCGCCGGCGGGCATCAGCGCGAGGGAGGCCAGCACGCCCATCACCACCGCGAAGACGAGTCCTCGCTGGAGCGCACGGGCCAGCGCCTCCCCGTCGCCCGCCCCGTGCGCCTGGGACACGAGCGGATCCAGCGACATGAGGAGGCCCATGCCGAAGATCGCGACGAGAAAGAAGTAGAGGTTCCCGATCGCGACCGCCGCCAGATCGACCGGCGAGACCCGGCCGACCATGACGGTGTCGACCACACCCATGAGCATCAGGCCGACCTGGATCGCCACGATCGGCGTGGCGAGCCGAAGCAGCTCGGCGCTCTCCTCCCGCGTGGGGAGGCCGGACGTCATCCTCGGCGACTCGGGTCGCAGCCTTCACGCACGCGGGTGTCGACGATCTGCAGGATCTTCCACCCGTCGTCGGACCGCATCAGCGTGAAGGCGTTCACGCCGCAGTGACTGAACTCACCGTCCGCGAAGAAGTTGTAGGGCGTCCAGGCGACCGCGAGCGGGCCGTCGACGAGTACCTCCTCGTCGAAGGTCACCTCGTCGAGTTCCGCCGGGCCGGACACGACACTTCGGATGAAGGACTCGATGGGCGTCCCCTCCGCGGCCGCGCCCGCCGTGTGCAGGCGTGCGTCGCCGTGGAAGACCGAACGCAGCTTCGCCTCGTCCTTTTCGCGCATCCCGTCGAACAGCGTCGTGACGACGCGGAGGACCTCCGCACGGGCGTCTCCGCTCGTGGACGCGTCCTGCGCCGACGTCGGCGCCGCTGCGATCGCCGTCGCGGCCAGCAGAAGCACCGCCCGCGTCGGGGCGATCACACCCCGTCGTTCCCTGCGCACCCTTCCCGTCCACCGCATCATCGTACCCACTCCCGGACTCGGTTCCCGGAGCGCACGCTGCGCTCCACCGCAACGAATCTCGCTGGCCGTACCGACGCCGCCAACCGCGTGTGCTCTTCCGGTCCCCTTGTGAACGGCGCCCGGGAGTCCGACACTCGAGGGACGGTCCTCCGACTCCACGCTCCCGTGCGCCTCGACTCTCCCGGCCCTCTCCTCGTCCGCGCCTGGTCACGTCTGGCCGGCCTTCCGGGCGGCCCGCGCGTCTTCTCCTGGCTGCTGGGGCGGCTCGTGCCCTACACCGGCTCGGTCGGCGCCCGGGTCGTGGCGCTCGAACCCGGCGAGGCGGAGGTGCGGCTCCGCGATCGGCGCCGCGTGCGCAACCACCTTGCCTCCGTCCATGCCGTCGCCCTCGTGAACGTCGGGGAGCTGGCGAGCGGGCTGGCGATCCTCACCGCACTGCCCCCCGGCGTCCGGGGAATCCCGATCCGCCTCGACACGGAGTTCGTTCGAAAGGCACGGGGCGACATCACGGCGCGGGCCCGATTCGTCCCACCCGACGTGACCGGTGACACCGACGTGGTCCTCCAGGTGCCGCTTCACGACGCATCCGGTGAACTCGTGGCGCGGATCACCGCCACCTGGCGGCTTCGGGCATCGCCCAAGGACGAACGCGCACCGCTCGCGGCCGCGGCGACGGCGGAGCAGGCGTGACGGCCCCTCTCTCCACCGCGCTCACCCGTGACGCCGGCATCGAAGTGCCGCTGATCTGCGGCGCGATGTATCCCTGTTCGAATCCGGAACTGGTCGCGGCGGCGTCGGATGCCGGCGGCATCGGGATCGTCCAGCCGGTCTCGCTCACCTACGTGCACGGATGGGACTTCCGGGAGGGCCTCCGCCACATCCGGTCGCTCACCGACCGTCCGATCGGCTTCAACGCCCTGATCGAGGCCTCCTCGAAGACCTACGCGGACCGGATGGACCGCTGGATCGACATCGCGCTCGAGGAGGAAGTCCGCTTCTTCGTGACGTCGCTGGGCAAGCCAGATCGGGTGGTCGAGCGTGTACACGCCGTCGGCGGAAAGGTCTACCACGACGTGACCTCCCGAAAGTGGGCGCTCAAGGGGGTGGACTGCGGCGTCGACGGGCTGATCGCCGTGAATCGGGAGGCGGGCGGGCACGCCGGTCCGACCTCGGCCGCCGCGCTCCTCGACGAGGTCGGCGATCTCGGTCTCCCGGTGGTGTGTGCGGGCGGGGTGGCCACCCCGGACGACTTCGCCCACGTCCTGAGGCTCGGGTACGCGGGAGCACAGTGCGGAACCCGGTTCATCGCAACCGATGAATGCTCCGCCAGCGACGAGTACAAGGCGGCCGTGGTCGACGCCGACGCGGACGATATCGTGCTCACCGAACGGATCACCGGCGTTCCGGTGGCGGTGATCGAGACGCCACATGTCCAGGCCGTCGGGACGAAGGCGGGTCCGTTCGCGCGCTGGATGCTGCGCGGCAGGCGACGAAAGCACTGGATGCGCACCTTCTACGCGCTGAAGTCCATTCACGCGCTCAAGAAATCTCTTTCCGCCTCCGAGGGTAGAGACACGTACTGGCAGGCGGGTCGATCCGTTCGCGGCATCCATTCGATCGAGCCCACGGCACGCATCGTGCGTGAGTTCGGGGACGCGGCGAGGACCCTGCCGCTTCGTGACTAGAGTCAACCAGAATGGGAGTACACCCTCATATGAGTACGAGATCGACGACACGCACCCTGACCGTCGGGGCGCTCATCGGCGCCTTCGCGATCGGTGGCTGCGCATCGCTCAACAACACCGAGCGGGGCGGCCTGATCGGCGCAGCCGCCGGAGCGGCCGCGGGCGCGGCCATCGGGGACAACACCGCGAAGGGCGCCATCATCGGCGCCGCGCTGGGTGGCACCGCCGGTGCCATCATCGGTCGCCGCATGGACCAGAAGGCCGAGGAGCTTCGTCGCCAGCTCGACAACGCGACCGTCGAGCGGGTCGGCGAGGGAATCCTGATCACCTTCGATTCCGGAATCCTCTTCGACTTCGATTCCGCGGCGCTCAGGCCGGAAGCTCGCACCAATCTCGCGCAGCTCGCCGTGACGCTCGAGGACATGGAGGACGACGCCGTTCTCATGGTCGCCGGGCATACGGACTCCGTCGGCGACGAGATCTACAACCTCCGGCTGTCCGAGCGTCGGGCCGAGGCGGCGGCGAACTTCGTCGTGTCCGCGGGTCTGCCGCGCGGCAACGTGCAGGCCGTCGGGCTGGGTGAAACCGAGCCGGTCGCGACCAACGAGACGGAAGCCGGTCGGCAGGAGAATCGTCGCGTCGAGGTCGCCATCTACGCGTCCGAGGAGTATCAGCAGGAAGTTCTCTCCCGCGGCGGGTCGTGACGGACGAACGACCGATACCGCGATCGGGGGCGGCGGATGTTCTGAAGCCGCCCCCGGACGCGTCTCCCGCCCGGAAGCGCACCTACCAGGTCGTCTTCGGGCACGAGTCGTCGATGGGGCGACTGTTCGACATCATTCTCATCGCCGTCATCCTCCTCAGTGTCGCGGCCGTGCTCGTGGAGAGCATCCCCCGATATCGCGCCGACTGGGGCACGGAACTCCGTGCTTTCGAATGGTTCTTCACCGGGGTGTTCACCATCGAGTACGTGGTGCGGCTCTGGTGCGTCGGAAAGCCCGTTCGCTACGCCCGGAGCTTCTTCGGCCTGGTGGATCTCGCGGCCATCCTTCCGAGCTTCCTGTCGCTCGTTCTTCCGGGCGGTCAGGTGCTCGCAGTCGTACGGGTCCTCCGCGTCCTCCGGGTCTTTCGGATTCTCAAGCTCGCACACTACGTGGGCGAGGCGAATCTGCTCGGAAAGGCGCTGCGCGCGAGCCGCTACAAGATCACCGTCTTCCTCTTCACCGTGGTCACGATCGTGGTCGTCGTCGGTTCGGTCATGTACCTCATCGAGGGACCGGCGGGCGGCTTCACCAGCATCCCGGCCGGGATGTACTGGGCGGTGGTGACCCTGACGACGGTCGGCTTCGGTGACATCACGCCGCAGACGGGCTGGGGCCAGCTACTGGCGTCATGTCTGATGATCATGGGGTACGGAATCATCGCCGTTCCCACCGGCATCGTGACGGCCGAACTCACGCTGGCGTCGAAAGCATCGAGCGAACCGAGCGCACCCGGCGAGACGGTCTGCCCCGACTGCGGGCTCGAGGATCATGGACCCGATGCGATCCACTGTCGACGGTGTGGCGCCGAGCTAGTGCGGGAAGTCCCGGACCCGGCCTGACCCGCCGACGTTCGGCCCCTACGGTCAGGCGTCCCCGCGCGACCACGACGGGCCACCCTCGCCGCCTTCGTCTCGCGGGGCATCGTCCGAACCGGAGCCGGCCGCACCAGGGTCGCGCGCACGAGGGTCGTCCCCCTCACTCGTCTCGTCGCCGCTGTACGGTTCGAGCACGAACGCCAGAAACAGCACCACGCCGACGGCCACCACGAACAGCTTCCAGGCCGGGCCGTACGACGGGGGCATCGCCAGCACGTCGCCGACCCATCGGAACATCCCGGAGACGGGAAACGACAGTGCGGCCCACACGAGCACGGCGATGAGCCCCCGGATCACGCGCACCGCGACGGGATCCCGTCGTGCGGCGGGATCCCCCCCGGCGTGGACCGTCATCCCGCTTCCTCCGGAGACGGGACGATCATCACCCGCGCGAGCTGGACCACGTCGCCGACCCGGATCATGTCGCGAAGCAGCCGGATGCCGAACCCGACCCATGCGACGGCGAACACGGCGCCGACCACCCCGGACTCGAACATCGCCAGACTCCGAAGGCCCCGGATCCCGAGAAGCCACAGCGCGAATGTCCAGATGAGCACGCCGCCGAGAAGGGCCGCCGCCGACCAGGGTCCGGACGCCTCGTCCACGACCCGGCGCACCGCATCCATGCCTCGGGCCAGCAGAGCCAGGGCCGACAGTGCAGCCCCGCCCAGCGTGATCAGCGCAGCCGTCCGGGCCTCCACCATGACGACGAACTCGATCACGGCCACCAGACCGAGCAGGACGAGCGCCAGGTAGCTCCGCGCGAGGCGGCGGGCGACCAGATCCCGGATGACGGGGCCGATCACCGTACGGGTATCCGTTCGGTCGGCTCGATCTCCGGTCGCGTCCCCCACGCGGTCACCCAT
>DATFJS010000112.1:0-5074 GCA_035269045.1 Longimicrobiales bacterium
AGGTCGTGCGTCCCCCCCTCCAGCGCATCGCCGGCGAGCACCGCGAGACCACCACGTTCGAGGGCCAGTCGATCTTCTCCGGCCCGCAGCACGAGGATCGCCGTCACGAGCGGCAGGCGAGGCAGGTGCACCACCTCGAGCGCGACCCCGCTCTCGAGACGCGTCAGGGTGGAAGGGGGGAAGTCGTACGCGCGCAGCGGTCCGGGCGCCGGGGGACTGGTGCGGTCGAGCATCATGCCTGCTCCTCGCCGTGCGCGGAGTCCGGGGGGTCGGTCGAATCCGCGTCGGCCGAACGGGCGTCGGTCGAATGTGGGTCGGCCGAATCGGGGTTCGACGGTACGTAGGTGAGCGTGGCGCGGTGGGGAGCCGCGAACCAGGTCCGGGCGGCGTCACGAACGTCGTCCACGGTAAGCGCCCGCAGGCGCGCCAGGTCCTCGTTCACCCGCTCGGGGCGGTCGAAGAGCTGCGCATACATCGAGAGGCGATCTGCCCGCGCCTCGAGGCGTTCGAGCTGCCGGGCGGTCCGGGCCTCCTCGAGCGCCAGGGCGCGCTCCACCTCGGCCTCCGTGAGATTCGGAAGATCCTCGAGCTGCTCCACCAGCGCACGTTCGATGTCCGCCGGGTCCGAGGTCTCGAACCCGGTCGCCCCGACCAGCAGGATCGACGCACCCGTCACCAGCGGGAAGGGATAGGCGAAGGCGTCGCGAACCACCCCGGTCCGTACCAGCCGTGCGTAGAGGCGCGACGCCCGACCGCTCCCCAGCACGCCGGCGGCGACGTCCACCGCATCGAACGCCCGGTCGGTGAAGGGCGGGATCCGGAGCCCGAGGAAGATCCGCGGGAGCGGCACCTCGGCCTCCACGAGTTCCCGCCGGTCCTCTTCGAGCGGAATCGGCACCTCGGTGGTGCCGGGCACGCCGGGGCGATCGCCCCCGGACGGGATCTCCCCGAAGAATCGGTCGGCGCGCTCGAACGCATCCTCCGGCTCGACGTCACCCGCGATGGTGAGCACGGCGTTGTCGGGGACGTACCAGGTGCGGAAGAAGCCGCTCACGTCCTCGAGATCGGCCGCATCCAGATCGGCCATGGACCCGATCACGGTGTGCCGGTACGGATGTCCTTCGGGCCAGACGAGGCGCTGCATGCGCTCCATCCAGTCGCCGTACGGCTGGTTGTCGTAGCGTTCGCGCTTCTCGTTCTTCACGACGTCGCGCTGGTTGTCGAGCTTCTCCTGCGACATGGCGTCGAGCAGCCATCCCATGCGATCGGCCTCGAGCCACAGCGCCAGGTCGAGCTGATGCGAGGGCAGCGTCTCGTAGTAGTTCGTGCGATCGAACCAGGTGGAGCCGTTCAGGGAACCGCCGGCCCGCTCGACGAACTCGAAGTGCCCGTTCTTCGACACGTGCTTCGAGCCCTGGAACATCATGTGCTCGAACAGATGGGCGAACCCGGTGCGGCCCTCGCGCTCGTTCCGTGACCCGACGCCGTACCAGAGGTTCACCGCGACGACCGGCACCGTGCGATCCGGGGCGACCACGACGTCGAGGCCGTTGGCGAGCGTTCGCCGGTGGATCTGGATGTCGAGGGCCATCAGGGACGCTCCATGAGACGTTCGCGGAATGTGGTGGGTGCCAGGGTCTTCACGAGAAACGCCCGAGCGGCCTCCGGGCCTTCCTGCAGGCGGCCCTCGACCTCCTCGACGACGAGCGTCTCGGTTCCCTCGGCGGCGCCGCGCGCCATCTCGAGGTGTCGCCACGCTCCGTCGTCCTCGAAGGCGGCGTAGGCGAGCGCGGCGAGCAGATGAGCCCGCGGGTCCAGTCCGTGTCCGCCGGCCAGGTCGAGTTCGAGAACCGACTCCTCGACCCGCCCGGCCACGACGAGCGCGAGCCCCAGCATGGATCGGGTCCACGGATCGTCGCCGTGCAGCTCCACGGAGCGCGCGAAGTCGTCGACCGCGAGGTCGGTGTGCCCCTCCAGGGCGCGCGCGACACCGCGCTCGTAGTACGCGATCGCCGACTCGGGGTCGAGTCGAACCGCGGCATCGAGCTCCTCCATCGCCTGCTCGCCGAACCCCTCGCGGGACAGGAAGGCGCCGTAGCGCCAGCGCACGGAGGACTCGTCGGGGGCCAGAAGCGCGGCCGTTCGGAGGGCGCCCTCGGCGTCGGGGTCGTCGAAGGACGCGAGCGCCGTCCCGGCAATCGCGAGCAGGACCGGGTCGTCCGGCTCCATGCCGACGGCCGCCCGGAAGCGCTCGTAGGCGATGCCGTCCAGGCCGAGTTCACGCTCGGCGACACCCAGCCAGCAGAGCAGCGTCGGATCCTCCGGCCACTCCGGCAGCGCCTCCCGGAGGTGCTCGGCGGCCGTCTCCCAGTCGCCTTCCTCCCCGAGCTGCTTCGCCCGCTGGAGCAGGACCTCGAGCTCGTTCTCCGGGTGGATCGCGTCCTGTTCCGTGCTCATTCCGTCCTCTATGCCCCGAACTTCACGAGGCGCCCGGCGTGTGCCAGGGCGTGCCCGACCAGGTCGGTGCCGTGGATGAATCCGAGGTCGCCTCCGCGGCAGGCGCTCTCCCCGAACCGATCCGCGGTGGGGCGAGCGAGGTCGGAGGCGATCAGCGTCGGAACCGGATGCCACGAGTGCTCGCACATGAGCGTCGGCGTCGAGTGGTCGCCGGTGACGACGATCACGTCGGGCTCCAGCGCCGTGACCCGCGGAATGAGGGCATCGATCTCCTCGATGGCCGCGACCTTCCCGTCGAAGTCGCCGTCGTGTCCCCGCGTATCCGTGTCCTTGAAGTGCAGGAAGTGGAAATCGAAGTCGTCGAAGCACCCCTCGAGCACGTCGATCGTCTCGGCGGTGGACATCGGCACGGCGGGCACCTCCATCCCCACGAGACGCGCGACGCCGCGATACATCGGATACTTCGCGATCGCGGAGGCGCGCAGACCGAACCGATCGCGGTAGCCGGGGATGTGGCTCCACGACGCGAAGCCGCGGGCCAGGAACCCGTTCATCACGGGTTCGTCCGCAAGGATGTCCCGGGCCTGCGCCAGAAACCGGCCGACGACCTCGGCGGTGCGCCGCGACCCCGGCTCGATGGCGGCGCACTCGAGGTCGGGGGCGCCCTCCACCAGCGGATCGGTGTCGGTGACGTCGGCCTCGAGCCCCTCACCCCGGAGCCGCAGCACGACGCGGTGCTCCTTCTCGACCTCCAGGTCGATCTCGACCCCTTCGGGCGCGTCCAGTTCGGCGCGCAGCGTGGCGACGACCCGGCGCGCTTCCTCGTCCGACGGCCGTCCCGCGCGGCGATCCGAGACGTTCCCCGCCTCGTCGAACGTCGCGAGGTTGAGCCGCGCGGCCACGTCGCCGGGCTCGAGCTCCATGCCGACGCCGAGCGCCGAGAGGGCCCCCCGCCCCACCACGTGGGTCGAGGGGTCGTATCCGAAGATCGACAGGTGCGCCGGCCCGCTCCCGGGGGTGATTCCGGGCGCGACCGGCGTGTGCACCCCGAGCGACCCACGGGAGGCCAGCGCGTCGAGGTGGGGGGTGACCGCCGTCTCGAGTTCGGTCCTTCCGGACGCCGGGTCCGGCAGTCCGCCGAGTCCATCCATGACGATGAGGACGATGCGCCCACCGGAAGGCAGGATCTGGTCGTCCGGAAAGCGAGGTGTGGCCATGATACGGGGGCAGAACGGAGGGGTCGTGCGGACCCTGAATCTACAAGCCTCACCCGGCGCGTCGATGCCCGACCGTCTCGCGCGTGCCCCGGACCGGCCGTAGGATTGCGGGGTTCTCGTCCGCCTCCATGGAGTCCGCATGATCAGGTCCGCCCTCGGTCGCCCACTTCTCGCCACGCTCTGCGCCCTCGTGCTCGGCGTGCCCCTGACGGCCCAGCCGCCCGCACGGTCGTCCCCGCAGTCGTTCGATCTGCTGATCCGGAACGGACGTGTGCTCGACGGCACCGGGAACCCGTGGTTCGCGGCGGACGTGGGTGTCACGGACGGCCGCATCGTGGCCCTCGGGCAGCTCCCGGACGCCACTGCGGACCGGGTGATCGACGCCGCCGGACGCTACGTGGCGCCCGGGTTCATCGACATCCATTCGCATGCGGACGACGGATCCGCGAATCCCGAGCGCGGAAGCCGTCACATCCGCACGAACGAGATCGAGCGGAAGGCGATGCCGAACGTCGTGGCGATGGGCGTGACGACGGCCGTGGTCAATCACGACGGACGGTCGCCGTGGCCGATCGCGGATCAGCGCGCGACCATCGAGCGGCAGGGCGTGGGCGCGAACATCATGCTCATGGCGGGCCACGGCGAGATCCGGCGGCAGGTGATGGGCGACGACTACGCGCGCCCCGCGACGACCGATGAGGTCGACCGGATGCGCGCGCTCGTGCGCCAGGCGGTGGCGGAGGGTGCGGTGGGCATCTCCGCGGGCCTCGAGTACGTGCCGGGTCGCTGGAGCACCACCGACGAGGTGGCGGCGATCGTGGGTGAACTGGCCGCCATCGACGGCGTCTACATCAGCCACGAGCGGGCGGAAGGCGCGGATCCGATGTGGTACTGGCCGAGCCGGGACGGACCTGGCGCGCCGACCCTCATCGACGCCGTGCAGGAGACGATCGAGATCGGTCGACGCAGCGGCGTGAAGGTGGTCGCCTCGCACATCAAGGCGAAGGGCGCGCACTGGTGGGGCACGAGTTCCACCATCATCCAGCTCATCGAGCGGGCCCGTGCTGAGGGCGTCCGGGTCTGGGCGGACCAGTACCCCTACCCCACCTCCGGCTCGGACGGCAGCACCACGCTGATCCCGTCGTGGGCGACCGAGGACGAGGCGGCCGAATCGCGGGACGACGCACGCGACGACGCGACGATGCTGGACCTCAACCTGCGGGATGCCGAGACCGCCGGGATGATCCGGATGGACATCGCGCACGAGATCCGGCGGCGCGGCGGTGCCGACCGGGTGGTCGTGTTCGAGTACCCCGACTCGAGCGTCATCGGACTCAGCGTCCGGGAGGTCGCGGACCTGTGGGGGCTGCCGTCGGCGGTGGACGCCGCGATCGAGCTGC
>DATFJS010000113.1:0-7101 GCA_035269045.1 Longimicrobiales bacterium
GCTCGGCCTCCTCGATCGCGGTCCGGATGGACTCCGTGGTCTCCTCGATGTGGGTGATGCGTTCGCCGCGGACGCCGGCGGTCCGGGCCTGCCCGACGCCCAGCACCTTGAGGCCGGCGTGGCGCCCGGGCTCACCCGTCAGCTCCCCGATGACCGCGACGGTCTTCGTGGTCCCGACATCCAGCCCGGCGATCAGATTGCTTCGCATTCCCCGTCCCCGATCAGCTGCCATAGCGAACCACGACCTGGTCTGCCCATCTCAGATCCACGGCCTCGGGGAGTTCGTCCCCGAACACGCGCATCTCCTCCTCGAGTGCCGCCAGCCCTTCACGGAGACGCGCGAGATCTGCCTCCGGGTCGAGCTGGAATTCGACCTCGTCGGGTGCGCCCCAGCGCGCCACGACGGTTCCGTCGTCCAGCTCGCGGATCTCCGACACCCGACTCCAGAACACGGGGTCCTTCCGCATCGCGTCGGCGAGGCGGGCGAGGTTCCTGACCCGGGCCCGTGTCGGCCTCGGGTCCTCTGCCGTCGGATCCGCGCGCGGCAGGAGAATCGGGAGGTCGATCGAGACACCGGCGGGGTCGATCGGGAGGTAGCGACCCTCGCCATCGACCGCCTCGAGCGTCGGCGTCGGGACCAGCCCGACCGGAATCCGCTCCTGCACCTCGACGGCGAGCCTGCGCGGGAGGTCCCGGCGGACCTTCACGGCCACCACCATCGGGTGGGCGGCGATCCGCTCTTCGAGCTCGTCCAGCGGCTCCCACACGTTGGTGCTCCGATCGATGCCGGCGGTTCGGAGGATCTCCGCCGCGTCGACCCACGTCAGTCCGTCCACGTCCACATCCTCGGCGAGGAAGATGTCGACCTCGGCGAGGGCCCGGGGCCCGTAGATCGGCGTCAGGACCCCGACCGCGGCGACACACGCCACCGCGACCCAGCGCAGCCAGCTACGCATGGACGACCTCCTCGAGGCGGGTGACGAGTCGTGGGCCGAAGTGCTCGATCGAGCCGGCGCCCATCGCGACCACGACGTCGCCCTCCTCGATCTCCTCCGCCACGGCGTCGTGCAGGGTGCCGAGTTCGGCGTGCTCCCGAACCGTGCCCCCCGCCCGCTCGACCGCGTCGACGATGAGGTGGTGGTCCACGCCGGCGATGGGCTGCTCGCGCGCCGGGAAGATACCGGTCACCCAGGCCACGTCGGCCTGCGCCAGCACGCGTCCGAAGTCGTCCGCGAAGTCACGCGTCCGCGAGAAGAGGTGCGGCTGGAAGACCACCACCAGGCGCCGGTTCGGCCACGCTTCGCGCGCGGCGGCGAGGGTCGCCACGATCTCGGTCGGATGGTGCGCGTAATCGTCGACGACCTCGACGCCGGCCACCTCGCCCAGGCGATCGAACCGCCTCCGCACACCACGGTGCGCGGCCCACCCCCGCCGGATCGCCCCCCAGTCCGCGCCGAACCATCGGGCCACGGCCGCGGCCGCGAGGGCGTTCTGCAGCGTATGCCTGCCCGGGACGGGGAGGGTGGCCTCGCCTCTGTCGCGTCCGTCCTCCGACACCCGGAACCGCGTGCCGTCGGAATCGGAGATGACGTCGTGGGCCCGCAGCTGAGAGCCGGCGGACGTGCCGTAGGTGTAGCCCCGGGACCCCAGCCGCGAGAGCAGCGTCGAGGCACCCGGATCGTCCGCGCAGACGACCGCACGGCCGCCCGGCCGGAGACCGGCGAGAAAGGTGTGAAACGCCTCGTGCACCCCGTCCAGGGACTCGTAGATGTCGAGATGGTCCGCCTCGAGATTGGTCACGACGGCGACATCGGGGGCGAGATGGTGGAAGGATCGGTCGTATTCGTCCGCCTCCACCACGTACAGGTCGCCGCCGAGCCGGAGGTTGCCCCCCCAGTCGGCCACCGTCCCGCCGACGAGTCCGGTCGGGTCGAGTCCCGCCTCCTGGAGAAGCTGGACGGTGACGGCCGTCGTACTCGTCTTCCCGTGCGTTCCGGCGATCGCCACGACGCGGCCCTGATCGGCCACGGCCCCGAGCACCGCGGCGCGCTTCCACACCGGGATCCCCGCTGCCCGCGCGGCAGTGAGTTCCGGGTGGTCCGCGGGGACCGCCGCCGTGACGACGACCGCACCCACGCCTTCGACATGCGACGCATCATGACCGATCACGACCGGGACACCCATCCGGCGGAGACGCTGGACGGACGCTCCCTCCTTCGCGTCGCACCCCGTGACGGTGAGTCCACGGCGATGCACGAGTTCGGCGAGTGCGCACATGCCGGCGCCCCCGATCCCCATGAAGTGGATCGGGCCGTCGACGGCGTCGAAGCGCACCGCACGATCGTCCGGGGTCCGAGAGGCCGTCATGCCGCCCTCCGCGCCGCGGGCAGCAGCTCGGCGATCTGACGTGCGATGTCCCGCGCCGCCTCCGGCTGGGCCCGTGCGAGTGCCGACCCGCTCATCTGCTCGAGGCGATCCGCATCGCCGAAGAGCTCGTTCAGTGCCTCGATCAGACGAGCCCCGTCCAGGTCGGACTCGCGCACATGGATCGCACATCCCGCGTCCGCGAGCGCCCGCGCGTTGCGCTCCTGATGTCCGGCTGCCGCGGTCGGCAGCGGCACCAGGATGGCGGGCACGCCCCACGCGAGAAGCTCGGATGTGGCCATCGCCCCCGCGCGACTGATCGCGACATCGGCGGCCGCGAGGGCGCTCGGCATATCGTCGATGTATCCCGTCACGTGCACCCGGGTCGAGCGACCCGAGCGCTCGAGCTCGGCCTCGATCGACCCGATGTGGCGGGGGCCGGTCGACCAGAGCAGCTGGTAGTCCGGTGCCCCGTCCATCTGCTCGACGGCTTCCAGCATCGCCCGGTTCAGCGCGGCGGAGCCTTGGCTCCCACCCACCACCAGGACGAGCGGTCGCTCCGGGTCGAGCCCGAGGACTCGCCGTGCATCCGTAGGGTCGATCGGGCGAGGCGGACGAATGGGGTTTCCGGTGACGCGCGCCGCGGCCCGTCCTGCGGGCGGCAGATATTCACGCGCCTCCGGGTACGCCACATGAACCTGTGCCGCCCAGCGCGACAGCGCCCGGGTCGTCGCACCCGGCACCGCGTTCTGCTCCTGGAGGGCCAGCGGGATCCCGGTGACCGCCGCGACGAGGCCCGCGGGCCCCCCGGCATAGCCGCCGGTCACGACGACGACGGCGGGTCGATTCCGGTGCACCCACTCACCGACTTCCACGAGTGAGGTGAGCAGGGCCGGAAGAACCCCGAGGTTCTTCCAGATCGGTACCCCGCGGGCGAATCCGCGCACGGGGAGCAGGAAGTGCTCGACACCGCGCGCCGGAAGCACCCGCGCCTCGATGCCGCGTTGCGCCCCGGCGAAGGCGACGTCGATATCGGGACGCAGGTCCCGCAGCGCGTCGGACAGCGCCAGGGCGGGATACAGGTGTCCCCCGGTTCCGCCACCCGCGAACAGCACCACGCTCCGGTCGCTCATCCGCGCCCCCCGGCGGTCGCCGGGCGTGCACGCGGTCCCGCGCGCCGAACGTCACGGGTAAGGTCGGAGCGGCGCGTCCGTTCACGCGTATCCGGACTCCAGTCGAGATCCGTCTCGCGCGCGATCGACATGAGGATCCCGATCGCGATGAAGATCACCAGAAGGTTCGACCGTCCGTACGAGACGAGCGGGAGTGCGAGGCCGGTGGTCGGAACGAGTCCGAGCCCGACGCTGATGTGGAGCACGGCCTGCAGCGCGATGAGGTTCGTGCACCCGACCGCCAGCAGCTGTCCGAACAGCGTCGGCGCACGGCGGGCCACACGGAATCCGATCAGGATCAGAGCCGTGTACATCACGATCACGAAGGTGACGCCCATCAGGCCCCACTCCTCGCCGACCATGGCGAAGATGAAGTCGTTGTGAGGTTCGGGAACGAAGCCGAACTTCTGCTGGCCCTCACCGAATCCTCTCCCGGTCAGCCCTCCCGATCCGACCGCGATGAGCGACTGCCAGAGCTGCCATCCGGCGCCCTGGGAATCCGCGGTGGGAGAGAGCCACGCGATCCACCGGTCGAACCTGAACCCCACCAGCAGCTGCTGTGCCAGCACGGGTGCGCAGATGATCGCGAGGAAGATGAAGTGCCCGATGCGGGCACCGGCCGCGAACAGCGTGAGGGCACCCAGCAGTCCAGTCAGCATCGCCGTGGAGAGGTCGGGCTGCAGGGCGACCGGGATCAGGAGAAGGCCCCAGATCGCGAGGAAGGGGCCCAGTCCCTTCGAAAGCCGACCGAACTGGTCCTGCTTCCGGACCGCCATCATCGCGGTCCAGACGATCATGGCGATCTTCGCGAATTCCGACGGCTGGATGGTCACGCCGACCTGCAGCCAGCGCCGAGCCCCGTTGATCCGGGGCGCAATCCCCTCGGTCCCGGGCAGAATCACCACGACGAGAAGTGCGAAGGTCGCGACCACCAGCGGCCACGCCATCGTCTCCCAGAAGCGGAACGGGATCCGGGCGCAGACCGCGAGCGCCACCAGCCCCACCGCGCCTCCCGTCGCCTGACGGAGCACGTAGAAGTGGTCCGGATTGCCCTGGGTCCGCGCGAAGAAGCTCGACGCGGAGTAGAGGGTCACCAGCCCGAACGCGAACAGCATCAGCGTGAGCGCCAGCAGGACCGGGGGCTCCCATCCGCGGCCCAGCCCGACGTCGGGGAAGCTGACCCGCGCGGGCGCGACGTCCATCGGCCGGCGGACCATCAGGCGGCCTCCGCCCGGGCGAGCCGGGCGAACGTCTCGCCCCGCTCCGCATAGTTCTCGAACTCGTCGAAGCTCGATGCGGCGGGAGCCAGCAGGATCGCATCGCCGGGGCGGGCGAGCGTGCGGGCGAGCGCCACGGCGTCGGCCAGCCCCCCCTCCACGCGATGCAGCGGGAGACCGGACCGCGAAGCTTCGAGATCCCGCGCGATGCGTGGCCCCGCTGCGCCATACGTCACGACCGCGCGAATGCGTGCGCCACGCGCCGCGAGCGCCGTAGCCAGCGGGTCCATCGACTCGCCCTTGTCGGTACCACCGAGCAGCACCACGAGCGGCCGCTCGAGACTCTCCACGGCACTCACGGTCGACGCCACGTTGGTGGCCTTCGAGTCGTTGACCCACAGGACGCCGTCGAATTCGCCGACGGCCTCGAGCCGGTGCGGAAGCGGGGAAACGGTACGGAGACCGTCCCGGATATGGTCGGCCTCCACACCCGCCAGGTGTGCGACGAGCGCCGCGCAGAGGGCGTTCACATGGTTGTGTCGGCCGAGCAGCGGGAGCTCGCGAACATGCACCAGTTCCACGACCCCGTCCCCGACGTCGAGGGTCAGCATGCCGTCCTCGATCCAGGCGGAACTCGCACCCGTGTCCGGTGCCGAGTCGGGACGTCGCGCGTTGAAGCGGAATCTCCGGCCCGGCGCGTCCCCAGCGAGGGCCTCGACCTCCGGCTGGTCGCCGTTGAGGACCCAGATGCTTTCGTCCGACGCGTTGTCGAACAGACGCGCCTTGTCGGCCCAGTACGCCTCGACGCTCTCGTACCGGTCGAGATGGTCCGGCGCGAGGTTCGTCAGGACGCCGATGTCGGGCGTCAGCGTGTCGATGTCGGCGAGCTGGTAGGAGCTCAGCTCGAGCACGTACCAGTCGGCCGTCGGGCGGGTGAGCGCCAGTTCCGAGGCGGCCGGCGCATGGCCTCCGCCGACGTTGCCGCCGACGGCCACGTCCACCCCCGCCTGCGACAGGAGATGGTGGACGAGCAGGACCGTCGTGGTCTTTCCGTTGGTGCCGGTGACCGCGATCAGTGCACCATCGAGGACCCGTGCGGCAAGCTCGGGTTCGCTGATCCACCGGACGCCGCGCGCTCGGAGTTCGCGGAGCACCGGAGCGTTCGGGGGGATCCCGGGCGATACCACGACGAGGTCGGCTCCCGCGATTCGGGCCACGTCGTGCGATCCCAGCTCGACATCGGCGCCGAGGGTTCGGAGATCGGCTGCACGGGCACGAGTCGGGGCATCAGTCTGGATATCCGAGACATGGACGTCATCTCTTCGAGAGAGGGCGAGTCGAGCCGCGGCCACGCCGCTGGCTCCGAGTCCGAGAATGGCCACGGTCCTCATCGGATCTTCAGCGTCGCGAAGGCGACCATGGCGCAGAGAACTCCCAGAATCCAGAACCGCACCACGACCTGCGTCTCGGGCCAGCCGAGCTTCTCGAAGTGGTGGTGGATGGGAGCCATTCGAAACACGCGACGGCCTTCACCGGCCGTGCGTGCGGTGTACTTGTAGAAGCCGACCTGGATCATCACGGAGAGCGTTTCCATGACGAACACGCCGCCGATGATCACGAGCAGGAACTCGCTCTTCAGCAGGATCGACATGACGCCCAGCGCTCCGCCGAGGGCGAGCGACCCGGTATCCCCCATGAAGACGGACGCCGGGTGGGCGTTGTACCAGAGGAATCCGATCGCGCCGCCGGCGAGAGCGAGCGCGAAGACGGCCATCTCACCGGCACCCGGGAGATGGAACAGGCCCAGGTAGCCGGAGAAGATCGCGTTGCCGGATACGTAGGCGAACGCGGCGAACGTCGCCGCGGCGATCGCGGCGAGGCCGGTCGCGAGTCCGTCCAGACCGTCCGTCAGGTTCACGGCGTTCGAGAAGCCGGCGATGATCGTCGCGACGAAGATCACGAAGACCGGCTTCCAGAAGACGATCATGTGATCGGCGAAGAACGGCAGGCTCGTCCACTCGGTCGGGAAGGGCGAGATGGGACGCAGCACGAGGAAGATCCCGAGGCCCAGGCCGAAGGAGTACTGGCCCAGCAGCTTGAACCTGGCGACGAGCCCCTCGGTCTGTTTCCGGACGACCTTGAGGTAGTCGTCCACGAAGCCGATCCCTCCCATCCAGATCAGCGCGACGAGGCAGATCTGCGTATAGGGATTGTCCAGCCGCGCCCAGAGCAGCGTAGAGACGGCGCAGGCGAGAATGATCAGCGTCCCCCCCATCGTCGGGGTGCCGGCCTTGGCGAGATGCGTTTGCGGACCCGTCTCCCGCACGACCTGCCCGACGTGCAGACGC
>DATFJS010000114.1:0-2294 GCA_035269045.1 Longimicrobiales bacterium
GTCGCGCCATGCGGGCCGCGTCCTCCGGTGTATCGACGCCCGGGGCCGCGGAATCCACGACCGCGACACCGATGCGAATGCCCGCGGCGAGGGGACGGAGCTGCTCCAGCCGCTCCAGTCGCTCGAGGCGACCCTCGGGGAGCGCCACCCACCGTTCGAGCGCCTGCCGCCGGTATGTGTAGAGTCCGACATGACGGAGAAAGGTCCCCCGTTCGGCGGTCCCCGGTCCCGAGGCGCCGTCGCGGTCCGCCGGGATAGCCGCACGGGAGAAGTACATCGCGCCGCCCTGGTCGTCGCGGACGACCTTCACCGCGGAAGGATCGCGCCACTCGGCGATGTCCGTGATCGGCGAGGCGCAGGTCGCGACGTCCCATCCCTCCCGGACGAGATCGATCGTCGCCTGGACGTGATCGCGCTCGAGAAGCGGCTCGTCTCCCTGTACGTTCACGACGACGTCGAACCCTCCGAATTCGTCCCGGAGAGCCACTTCCGCGACCCGGTCCGTTCCCGAGGGATGACCGGGGTCGGTGAGCATCGCATCCGCGCCGAACTCGGCGCAGGCGTCGAGAAGCTCCCGATCGTCGACCGCGACGACCACCCGGTCGAACACGTCCATCCCGTGAACGCGGTCCCATACCCATGCCAGGAGCGGTCGCCCGAGGATCGGATGAAGGGGTTTTCGGGGGAGGCGGGAGGACGCCAGCCGAGCCGGGATGACCCCGAGGGTTCGGCCGGGGCGCGAAACCGTGTCGGGCTCCGAATCCGGGTGCGTCATAGCAAGATCCACGCCATGCAAGGTATCCCCGACCGTGCGGAGGCGGCAAGACGCCACGCCGGATGTCTCCGGGACGCCGGAATCAGGGCGCCACGGCGTGGAACTCGACGCCCTGGTCGGCTCCCTTCTCAATGGTGCGCTGCATCGACCACTCGGACTTGAAGAGGATCAGCGGACGCTCTCTCGAATCATGGACGAGCTGCCGATCGTATCCGGCGGCGAGTGCCTCGATCTGCTTCTCCGAACCCGTGATCCAGCGGGCCTGCGTGTAGGGCAGCCGCTCGAGTCGCGCGTCCACCCCGTACTCGTGCTCCAGGCGGTGCAGCAGGACGTCGAACTGCAGCGGCCCCACGGCGCCCACGATCGGTGCCGGCCCCGCGATCGAGGGGGCGTAGAACACCTGAGCCGCACCCTCCTCACTGAGCTGCCGCAGTCCATTGTCGAGGTGCTTGCGGCGCAGCGGGTCCTCCACGAAGATCCGCGCGAAGTGTTCGGGGCTGAATCGGGGGATGTCCCTGAACTCCACGCTTCGCCCCGACGTCAACGTGTCGCCGATGCGCAGGCTTCCCCTGTCGTGGATCCCCACGACGTCCCCGGGCCACGCCTCTTCCACCGCCTGGCGGTCCCGGGCCATGAAGGTCTGCGGCTGCGCGAGTCGTACCTTCTGGCCGCTCCGCCGATTGTCCACCTCCATTCCCGCCTCGAAGCGGCCCGACACGATGCGGACGAAGGCGATGCGATCACGGTGACGCGGATCGAGATTCGCCTGGATCTTGAAGACGAACCCGCTGAAGTCGTTCTCTTCGGGGCGTACCACGTCGTCCACGGTCTCCCGCGGGGGCGGGGGTGGCGCGTAGTCGAGGAAGGTGTGCAGGAAGGGCTCGATCCCGAAGTTGGTGAGCGCGCTCCCGAAGAAGGTCGGGGAAAGCGTACCCTCGGTGATCGCGTCGGCGTCGAAGTCGGCGCCGGCGAGGTCGAGGAGGGCGACCTCCTCGCGGATCCGATCGGCGATCTCGACGCCGAGCGCCTCGGTGACGGCCACGTCTTCGAGCGGGTAGCGATCGGCCTCCACCTGCGTCTGGCCGTGGTCGGCGCCCTTCCGGAAGAGAACGGCCTCCCCCGTCCGTCGGTTCACCACGCCGACGAATCGACCCTTGTCGGTGATGGGCCACGTGACCGGGTAGCACTCCACCCCGAGGTCCGACTCGACGTCATCCAGAAGCTGGAACGGATCCTCGCCGGGTCGATCGCACTTGTTGACCAGCGTGAAGACCGGCGTGCGCCGCAACTTGCAGACGTTGAACAGCTTGCGGGTCTGCTCCTCCACCCCTTTCCGGTTGTCCAGGAGCATGACCGCGGCATCTGCTGCGACCAGCGTCCGATAGGTGTCTTCGCTGAAGTCCTGGTGCCCCGGCGTGTCGAGCAGGTTGATCCGGTAGCCGTCGTAGTCGAACTGCAGGACCGAGGAAGTCACGGAGATGCCTCGCTCCTTCTCCATCTCCATCCAGTCCGAGGTGGC
>DATFJS010000115.1:0-2660 GCA_035269045.1 Longimicrobiales bacterium
GAACGGTGCGATGTTGGAACGCGCGCGCTCGCCGGGCTCGTCGACCGAGCTCAGGTAGCCGCCCAGCGTCGACGCGTACAGGAACCCCAGACCCGGTGTGACGACCTTCGAGCCCATGTTGGGGCCGAGGGTCTGGGTCAGAGACACCACCATGCCGTCGGCGTCGGCGGTGGACAGGTGCGTCGTGTGGCCGAGCGTGTGCGCCGGGTCGTCGGGGCGACCACGGTCCCGATCGGCGGGGAGCTCGTTCCACCGGCCCACGTCGTCCGCGGTATCGCCACCGCCGGTCCGCGCGCCGGCCCGAGGGAGTGAGGGCGTCACGACTCGCTCCGCCGTCGCCCGCGCGTACTCCCTGGACGTCGCGCGCGCCGCGGCGGTGTCGGAGCCGAGGACACCGAGCTCGCCGGAGGCGATATCCAGAGCCTGACCGGTCACCGCGAACCACTCGGCTTCCGACATCGTGGCCGGATCGAAGGCCTCCATGATCTGGAGGGCCTGGATGGCGAGGACCCCCGCGGCGGGAATGTCCGTACCGATGAGCTCGTAGCCGCGATAGCCGCCCCGGACCACGCGGCTGTCCTCGGCCACGTACTGGGCAAGGTCGTCCAGGTCGATGGGCGCGCCGTTGGCCTGGAGGTCGGCGGCCATGGCCGCCGCGATCTCACCCCGGTAGAAGGCGTCGTGCCCGTCGGCGGCGATCTTCCGGAGCGTCCGGGCGTAGTCGGGCTGCATGAGCATGTCGCCGGCTCGGTACGGACTCCCGTCCGCCCTGTAGTACGCGGCGGCGGTTCCCGGGAACTGGAGCGCCTCGTCCGCCGCGGACGCCTGGCGGGCCGCGTCGGCCGGCAGTACCCGGAATCCGTTCTCGGCGTAGTCGATGGCGGGAGCCATGACCGTCGGGAGCGGCAGGATGCCGTGGTCCGCATGCAGTTTGAGCAGGCCCGCGGCCGCGCCGGGAATCCCGATCACCGCGTACCCGTACGACGCCCGCTCCGCGGTCTCCGGGTCGTAGTCCCACGGTGCCTGCGTGGTGCCGTCGATTCCGTGGGCATCCCCGTCGCCCGTGCGAAGAAGGATCTGGTTGCGGCCGCCGATCGAGTTCATCGTGGGCTCCACGACGGCGATGGCGAAGCCGGCGGCCACCGCCGCGTCCGCCGCGTTTCCGCCCATTTCCAGCATGCGGATTCCGGCCTCGGTGGCCAGCGGGTGGGCCGCGCTCACCATGCCGCGGTCCGAGCGACCGCTCTGTCGGACGCTCTGGGCCTCGACGGGCGAGGCCGGTGCGAACACGACGGCGAGACTCGCGGCCAGGAGGACGGGTCGGAGGATACGAGGGAGTCGGCGGGTCCGGTCACACCGGGTCCGGTCACACATTGAAGGTCTCCGTCAATTCGCGTGCCGTGCGGCGATCGCTTCCAGGCCCGCCTCGATCTCTGCGGCACTCACCCACGTTCCACGGACCATGACGCCGGCCCGGGCCGTGAGGTTCTCGAGGTCCTCCAGCGGATTCCCTTCGAGGAGTACGAGGTCGGCCCGCTGCCCCGGCGCGACGGTACCGAAGTCGCCGTCCATCCCGAGCACGTCGGAGACGTAGCGCCCCACGTTGCGGGTTCCGGACTCCAGGATCGTGTATTCGTCGATTCCGATCTCCGCGATCTTGGCGAGCTCACGGTGGAGTGCGAAGCCGGGGACGTTGAAGAGCTGGGGCGAGTCGGTGCCCATCAGGAGCGGCACCCCGGCTTCGACCAGGATCTCCAGCATCCTGTCCCGGGCCTGGACGAAGAGTTCGGCGTCCTCGCCGGCGAGATTCGCGCCGCCGGCGCTCTGGTTCCGCCAGGCGTCCCGCTGCTGCCGCGAGACGTAGACCATCTCCGGCTGGGAAAGGTACTCGTCCGCGTCGCGGTCGAGGTACAGATTCTCCCAGAGATACTGGGTCGGCACCACGAAGACGCCGGTCTCGAGTGAGAGCCTGGCGAGTTCGCGCATCTTGCCTTCGTCCATGTTGCGGAGCATCTCACCGGTTCCGACCTGCATTCCCCGCGACTCCGCTTCGGCGAGCAGGTGGTCCGCGATCACCCCCTGGAGGTAGCCGTCGACGTGATCCACGGTGCTGATGCCCGTCCGAAGCGCATGACGGATGCCCACCGGGGCCGGCACGTGCCCGCCGAAGGTGATTCCGACTTCGTTCGCGACCGCGACCATCCGGTCCCACGCGTCGAGCGGGATCCCGGGGTGGATCTTCATGAGGTCGTAGCCCGCGGCCGCGGCGTCGCGCATCCGGCGCTCGGCCTCGGCCGGGGTCGGAGCCGTGTTGTTGTTGAGGGAGGGCGCGGCGACGTAGAACATCGGTGCGAGGTGCTCGTCGTTCCGGATCTCCTCCGCCAGCTCGATCTGGTACGGCGATCCGAGCATCCCGCGAATGCTGGTGATCCCGTTGGCGACGTAGAGGAACATCAATTCGTCGAGCGCCTCCTGCGGGGGTCGGTTCTGCTGGGGCGGCACGTGGGCGTGCATCTCGGCGAGGCCGGGCATCAGGTAGCGCCCACGCCCGTCGATGACGGTCGCGTCGGCCGGGATGTCGATCGAGCCGGCCGGCCCCACCTGCGTGATGACGCCGTCGACCACGATCACCGTCTGGTCCGTGACGACACGCTCGCCGT
>DATFJS010000116.1:0-6605 GCA_035269045.1 Longimicrobiales bacterium
TGGTGCCTACCGGCGTGTCCCCGAGGCTGACGGCCACGATGTACGCGGTCATCGTCTGAACGGCCTCGAAGGGATTCGCCGTGATCTGGGGCAGCGCGCCCGCCGCGATCGTGACGGCCATGGTCTCACCGATCGCACGGCTGATTCCGAGAATGAAGGAGGCGATGATGCCCGACAGTGCCGCGGGGACGACCACGCGCGTGGAGACCTCCATCTTCGTCGCCCCGAGCCCGTGCGCACCGGCACGAAGCGAGAGGGGCACGGCCCGGATCGCGTCCTCGGAGAGGGAGGCGATGGTCGGGATGATCATGATCCCGACCACGATGCTCGCCGACAGCGCGTTGAAGGTGCCGGTCGACGGCACGAAGTACTGGATCACGGGGGTGATGAAGGTCAGCGCGAAGTAGCCGTAGACCACCGTCGGAATGCCCGCGAGGATCTCCAGCGCGGGCTTGAGCACGCCGCGAACCTTCTCCGAGGCGAACTCGCTCAGGTAGATCGCGGTGAGCAGGCCGATCGGCAGCGAGATGATCGACGACCCCAGCGCGATCAGGACGGACCCGGACAACAGCGGCAGGACGCCGAAGTTCTTGTCGGCGTACAGGGGCGTCCACTCGGTGCCGGTCAGGAACTCCAGGACCGGCACCTCCTGGAAGAACACGATCGTCTCGCTCACCAGCACGACGACGATCCCGACGGTGACGAGAGTGGAGAGCGCGGCGCATACGAACAGTACGCCACCGATCAGCTTTTCACCCACACCCCGGGAGTTCCCCCGACCGTTGGTGGTCAGGGGACGCGCCTCGGTGACCTGTCCGGCCGGGGTCACGTTTCCTGGATTGTCATCGGTATCCGCGTGCGGGTGGGGTGTCAGCCCTCACCCTGCGTGATCTGGTCGACCAGCCGCTCCTGCGCCGCGTACTGCTCGGGCGTGAGCGGAACGTAACCCGTAGCGGGGATCAGGTCAGGTCCGTTCTCGAACACGTAATCGAGGAAGGCCTCGACCTCCGGCCGCTGCGCCGCCTCGTGACGCACGTAGATGTAGAGCGGACGGGAAAGCGGCGAGTAGCTCCCATCCTCGATGGTCTCCCGGGACGGAGACACGCAGCCGTCACCCGAGTCGATTGCGACGCTGTGCAGCCGATCGGCGTTCTCGATGTAGTAGGCGTACCCGAAATAGCCCATCGAATACCGGTCCCCGATGACGCCCTGGACGAGCACGTTGTCGTCCTCCGACGCCTGATAGTCCGGGCGGCTGGCGCCGCTCTCGCCGTTGATGGCCTCGGTGAAGTAGTCGAACGTGCCGGAGCTCGTGCCCGGACCGTACAGCGCGATCTCCTCGTCGGGGAAGCCCTCGCGGACGTCCGCCCACGTCTCCACCGTGCTTTCCGGACCCCAGATGGCCTGGAGCTCGTCCGTGGTGAGGCACTGCGCCCAGTCGTTCTCGAGATTCACGATCACGGACAGGCCGTCCCACGCGATCGGCATCTCGCTGAACTCGACCCCGTTCGCCGCGCACTCTTCACGCTCGCCCTCGCGAATCGGACGGGAGGCGTTGGAGATGTCGATCTCGCCGGCGCAGAAGCGACGGAACCCGCCACCCGTTCCGCTGATTCCGACCGTGGCGCGAACGCCCCGGTTCTCGATCTGGAACTCCTCGACCACCGCCTCCAGAATCGGGAAGACCGTGCTGGATCCGTCGATCTCGACGGATCCGGAGAGACCGGATTCCGAGGAGGTGTCTCCCCCGCACGCTGCGAGGGTGCCGGCGAGAAGGAGGACCGGGAGGGTGTGGATACGGTTGTTCTTCATGCGTGGAAACCCTTTGTCGTTGGAACGCAACGGAGTCTAGAACACTCGAACTTCGAAACGGTTGCGAACATGTAACGGACGCGAAACGGCGTGCGGCCGGAGGTGGTTCAGAAGTACAGGAAGCTCTGGAACTTGAACGAGTACTCGGTCGATCCGGTCTCGGGCGAATACACGTCCAGGTTGAACCCGAACTTGTTCTTGCCCGCGATGTAGACCATCGCGCCGGGCGTGAAGAGGAAACCGCCGTCCGCGTCGATGTCCGTATCCGGATCGCCCTGGCTCAGGCGCAGGAGCGGCTCCCACCCGACGATCGGGGCATCGGTGTCGAGCGGGAAGTAGTACGTCCCGGTCGCGTGCCACGCGAAGAAGGTCGTCGACTCGGAGACGAGCCAGTTGTCGCCGGTGATCACGCCGGCCTCGACGTGGAGACCGTCCCTCCAGTCGCCGACCTTGAGGTCGAGGTTCCAGGCCACACCCTGCTCGGTCTCGTCGTTCAGGTCGTAGTCGTGCGTGGAGAATCCGCCGGCGACGGTCACTTCGTCGAGCGCGTCGACCTCGAGGCGCCCCGCGAAGGACTTGCCCTCGTTGTCGTCGTCCCGGTTGGTACCGTTGCCGTTCGTGATCGTCCCGAGGAAGCGCAGCGGCCCCTGACCGACCTCGACCAGAACGCCCTGATCCCGCTCCCCGTACGCGAGCTTGTTGGTGAAGCGCGAGTAGCTGCAGATGCCGCCGACGCCGGAGCAGGTGTCGAATCCCTCGATGCCGCCGTCGCGCTCGATCGTCGAGAGGTCCGTGCTGGAGTCGAGGTCGATGAGGTCGAAGGCGCGCTTGAGCTGTCCGAAGGAGATCCGGAAGGAGGGGTCGAGGTTGAAGCGTACCCAGGCATCCTTGAGCGTCGTGCCCCCGCCCGAGTACTCGGGCTGGATCTTCGCCGAGAAGAGCTCGTTGACCGACAGCTCGACCGTGATGCGGGCCCGGCGCGTGAAGAAGTTCGAGCCCGCTCCCTCGACCGAGGAGGCCTCGAACTGCGAGTGCAGACGTCCGGTGAGTTCGAGCAGTGCGTCGTCCGCGACCGGGATCTGCATCTGGGCCCGGAGTGCCGGGGCGGTGAGCAGGAGCACGGTGACCGCGACGAGAGTGGTTCGAACGCTCTGGTACATGGATCGAATCCGATCTTCGGGAACAAGACCGCCCCCCATTCGGACGGGCCCGGGTGGAGACTCCCAGCGGGCGTATCAACGTCGTTACATCGGCGTAACGAACACCACCTCTGTTACACAATCTTGACGTTTCTCGGCGTGGCCTGTGACGTGAATGCGACCGTATGGCGCCGATCGATCGGTTCGTGTCACGGTGCCGCCTCCCACGTAACGATCGGCATCACGGCCACAACTCGATCTCCTCGAAGGGGAGTGGCTCGGGTGCGATGTCCGTCCCGAGGAGCCGCGAGAGTTCGTTCGCGAGACGATCGTGATCGAACGCCGGATTTCGCGTGGGACCATCGCTTTCGACCAGCATGAATCGCTCGCCACCGGGAGCGAGCGCGATTCCTGCCGCCACGAGGGTGAGGGCGGAGAGTCCACTCGGATACGGGCCGCGCCCGGGGAGTGGGCCGCGCCCGGGGAGTGCATGCGAAGCGGGTGGACGCATCGAGTCGGACGACGACCTGCGCTACCGCCGGGGGTGGTCGTCGTCCGTCGGGAATCGACCACGGCCTCGGGAGGCAGGCAAGCGACGACGACGGGCGGGGTCGAAATCTCATCGCGTGCGACCTCGCGACGTGGTAGAATGGGGATTGTCCGCGGATCCCGCGCACGCGGGGTTTCCGGGGCAACTCATTCCAGGAGGACGACATGCGTTCCAGCGCCATTCTGCTTTCCCTGATGCTCTTCGTCTCGTGCGGCGGTGGAGACGATCCCGCGCCGGCTGCAGAGGCCCCGCCGGAAGAGGCCGCACTGACCGTGGCGGACTTCGCCGGCACGTGGGAGACGATGGCCATGCTCGAGGGCACGCCCGATCCGGTGCCGACGACGCTCACTGGTTCGGCCGACGGCTCCGACTGGACCATGATGCTGGAGGGCCGCGACCCGGTCGATGTCACGGCATCGATCAGCGGTGACAGCCTCATCCTGGTCAGCGAGTCCTACGAGAGCGTGCTGCGTGAGGGCGTCACCGTGGCCGTGCGCACCGCCGGCGTCATGCAGGACGGTGCGATGGTGGGCAAGATGGTCGCGACATATCAGACCCCGGAGGGCGAAGAGGTCGTGAGCGGAACCATCGAGGGAACCCGGGGCGGGATGTGATCGGAACCTCGACCATCGCTGAACGGAGCATCGATGTCCGATAGCGACACCGAGCGATCCGAACGACCGGGGCGCGGCCGTCCGCGCCCCGGTCGGGGTCGCATCATGGTCCCCTGGTGGGGCCTGACCGGCCTCTGTGCGATCGCGGGGTTCCTGATGGCTGAGTGGGCCGGCGCCGTGATCGCGGGCGGGCTCGGGTATCTGGCCTGGCGGCTCAGGTAGGGGACCCCGCGCAACCGGACGGGCCGGGTACGCCGGTGCCTCGGCGGTGGCGTCAGACTCGTTCGAGGATTCGTCGGAGACGGCGTGGTCCCCCCGTCATCCCGAGGTTGCTGACGTAGACCGCGCGAGCTCCCGCGTCGCGGGCGGCCCGGATCGCGTTCGCGGTGTACGTCTCCGGGTCCACCCCCGACTCGTAGGCGCGTGTGATCTCCTCGGCCGGTACCGGGAAGAACCGTCCGAGCATTTCGAGCCGGCCCGGGTTCGCGTTGTGGAAGTGGAAGACACCGGCGACGAGCGGGAGGTCGAGGCCGGCCCGAGCGATTCGGCGTGCCAGCTCCTCTAGGTGCCCGAGCGAGTCCTCGGTGACGATCTGCGTCAGCGAGAGACCGGCGTGGAAGTCCCGCTCCAGAAACCCGAACTGTTCGTCCACGTCGCGGTGGGGATTGGCCCAGCCCGCCAGCGAGATTTCGGGTACCGTGTCTCGAAGTCGTTCCCGCAGGATGTATGCGTGCGGCACGCAGCGCGGCGGCCCGCCCGGGTCGCCGCCCACCACCGTCAGCGTGTCGATCCCGGCCGCGGAGGCCCGTTTCGCGTAGAGCAGGCAGTAGTCCAGCGGGTGCTTGCACGTGAGGATCGGGACGATCCGGTCACGCGGCACTTCCGGCGGCAGGTTGGCGAGGGAGTGACCGAGATTCTCCTCCTCCTCCTCCCCGACGGCGTCGTCGGTCAGGAGGATCCAGTGCCCGTCGCGCACCAGCCGGCCCATCGTGTCGTGCAGGTCGATCCACGCGTCGATGCGTTCGTCGCGATCGAGGTCGGCGAGGGGTGGGCGGAGCTCCACCATGACGGGGAAGTCGCCGGGCGCACGGAGCGCGCGGAGCAGCGAACCGTCCGGGGTCATCGGTCTCCGAGGCGTCGCACCACGTCGAGAGCGGTCGACGTGTCGCCCGTGGGTGCGGTGACGTGGATGCCCGCGACGACGTCGCGAAGCCGTTCGACGGCTGCCAGCGCCACCTCGATACCGGTCTGCCGCGCACCCTCCGGATCGTTCTGGAGCGCCCGCAGGCGGTCGAGGACGTGAGCGGGCACATGGCCACCCGGGACCTCGTTCGCGAGGAACTCGGCGCTCCGCAGCGACTGGAACGGCCAGACCCCCAGGAGGATCGGGATGTCGAGCTTCGACACCTCGAGGAAGCGAAGCAGCGCGGTCTCCTCGAACAGCGGCTGTGTCACGGCGAAGTCCGCGCCCGCGTCGACCTTCCAGCGGATTCGCTCGAGTTCCCGCTTTGCGTCCACCGCGTTCGGGTTGATGGCGACGCCGGTCACGAAGGAGGTCGGCCCGCCGATGTCGGCACCTCCCGGGTCGCGGCCCCGGTTCATGCCGGCGACGACGTTGGTCAGCCCGATCGAGTCGATGTCGAAGACGGCGGTGCTGTCGGGATAGGGCCCCTGCGCCGGCGGATCGCCGCTCACCAGAATCAGATTCCGCACGCCGCCGGCCGCCGCACCGAACAGGTCCGAGACCATGCCCATCATGTTGCGATCGCGGCAGGTGTAGTGAGCGACCGCCTCGACGTCCGTCTCGCGCTGGACGAGGGCGGCGGCGTGCAGCGACGCCATGCGGCTGCGGCCGCGGGGCGCGTCGACCAGTGTTACCACATCGACGCCGAGGTCGTGCGCCTCCCGCGCGTTCCGGAGCAGGTCGTCGGCGTCCCACCCGCGAGGCGGAAGGAGTTCGACGCTCCGGACGAAGCTCCCGGCGGCGAGCGCGGCGCCCAGCCCGGAGCGCTCCGCGAGCGGGATCGGGTCCGCTGGGCCGTGCTCCACCGGGTCCCGCACCTGCACGGTGGGGTGGCGAGGCTGCAGACCGCGCACCACGCGGGCGAGCTGGCGGGTATGCTCGGGCGTGGTCCCGCAGCATCCCCCCACGAAGCGCACCCCGAGGTCGGCGAGCCGACGCCCGTACCGGGCCATGTACTCGGGGCTGGCCAGATACATCTTCCGGTCGCCGACCTCGCGCGGAAGCCCCGCGTTCGGGAGGGCGGACAGCGGGATGTCGACGGCTTCCGCCATCCGTTCGACCGCTTCCAGCATGCCCGCCGGGCCGACCGAGCAGTTCAGGCCGACGACATCCGCTCCGAATGCCTCGAGCGTGCGGGCGGCGTCGACCACGTCGGTCCCGAACGACGTCCGGCCGTCGGTGCCCACCGTGATCTGCGCGAAGATCGGCACGTCGGTCCGGTTCCGGGCCGTCGCGAGCAGCGTCTC
>DATFJS010000117.1:0-2236 GCA_035269045.1 Longimicrobiales bacterium
GGAGCTCGTCGGATCGGTGACGTCGAGCGCGAAATAATGATTGCCCCCTTCCCGAAGACCGCTCACGACGATGGTCTGCCACTCGCTGGCGACCTTCGCGTCGTCTGGATTGCCGTTGCCGTCGATCCAGACGTCCGCGACCGAGGGCGAGCCGTCGACGGTGATCGGATGAGCCGTGGCGTCGCTCTTCGCCAGGTCCTGGACCTTCTCCCGCGCGCCCCACGGCATGAAGCCGAAGATCTCTTGTCCGGTCCCCTGGTCGTAGCCGGCGGGAGCCGGGGTCGGCTGCCAATCGCCCGCGTTGAAGCCATGGAAGAACCCGTCGTTCGCACCCGCCATGATGACCCGCCGACGATGGACATGGTCCGGATCCGACGCGAAGAGCTGATAGCTCGGCTCCGGCAGGAAGCTCGACGGCGGTCCCACGACCACCGGATTCGAGTGGAAGATGTCGCCCAGCCGATCCGGAACCGATACACCGGCCACCACGCGAGTCCGATCCACGCAGCCGTCGAACTCGTCGCCTCCGCTCGAGGTCAGTCCGGTCCCCCACTCGCAGCCGGCCAGAAACGCCACCACGGCCTCGTCGAGATCCGAGGTCGAGGGCACGCCCGGCGAGCTCGGGAAGTCGGTGAGCAGAGCGGATCCCAGACCGAGATCGCTTCCCGAGAGGCCGTGATCGAAGGCGACCTCGGAGCTCGAGAGCGAGACGGTCAGGTTGCGGCCATTCGCTCCCGGCATCTCGTCCCGTGCGTTCCACCAGGGCGGAGCGACGTCCTCTTCGAGGAAGGTCCCGGAGGCGCAGAGGGCCGGGTCCGCCAGATCGGTGAGGGCGCAGCTGCCGTTGCGGTCGAGGATCTCGCCCTGCTGCGTGATCGTGTAGGCCCGGAGCAGGCCCGGCCAGAAGGGGCGGGTGCTCGTGGGCTGGAAGAGGGTCGTGTAGAGGGCGCCGCCCTGGGAGGTTCGCGCCGCGGGCACCGTGGCGGCCGAGAATCCCTGGGACTTCGAGATGATGTCCTGGATCGAGCTGACCAGGGCCTCGGTCAGGGTATCCGCCTGGTTGCCCAGGAAGCTGAGGCCGTTGCCGTTGGCCGCCGTCTTCTGGAGGAGCGAGTTCACCGGCCCGACCGTGCTGAAGCCGACGGTGTAGACGTCGACCACGTTCGTCGTATCCGGGAACTCGGGCCGGCTGTCGGTATCCTGCATGAAGAGCGCGATGTCGTCGAGATAGCCCGCTCCCGAGCCGGTCGTCCAGGGCGGACTTCCCTCCTCAGGCGTCGCATCGGTCCCGATGTCGGGATCCCCGGGCGAGTCCGGCGCGTAGTCTCCGATCAGCCGCGACCGGAAGTCCGCGAAGCCCAGGGTGTTGCTGCCGCTGGTCGCGAAGTTGTCCGAGGTCGGCGCTCCATCGGTCACCATGATGGCGAAGTTCTTCTGGCACTCGGCGACGACCGGATCGTCGGGGATGCTGGACGAGGTGCTCGTGTAGTCTCCGTTCGTCGCGTTGTAGCTGTAGGGCGGGAACACGGTCGTGCCGTCGACTCCAACCGGCCGGTCGGATGCGTCGCGCGACATGAAGTAGGTGTAGATCTTGAAGAGCGACTCGCCGAGCGGGGTCGCCGTCAGGGCGTTCAGCGAGGCGATCCGCGACTCGAGCGTCGTCCGGTTGTTGCTGTACTCGTCGATCGGGACCGAGACGAAGGCGCCGTGGGAGCTCCGGTGGAACTGTCCGAGTCCGAATCGCACGCGGTCTTCGTAGATCCCGCAGTCGCCGAGGAAGGCCGGACAATCGCTGTTCGTCTGGTAGATCACGTCGCGCGCGATGTCCCGCGCCGCGGCGATCCTCGAGCGCTGGAAGGTCGAGAAGGTCTCGCCGGTGATGAAGTTCTGGCCGGAGGCGGGATCGTCGATCTCCGCCAGGATCGTCGCCGCCGTCCGTTCCTCTCCGGGCGGTCCGACGAGGGTCGCGTTGTCGGTCTCGTCGAGCGAGTAGAGCCAGTTCACGTAGACGTCGTGATGCCAGGTGGAGTTACCGAAGGCCTCGTTCCTTCCATCGTGGTAGAGACGCCGGGTCCGTCCGCAGAAGGTCCTCTCCAGGAAGCCCGTCAGGGGATGATCCGTCGGATCCGGAGTCAGCGTGTAGCCGGGATCGATCGAGAGGATGTCGAAATAACATTCGGTCGCGCCGCAGAGGCGGAGGATGAACTCGCCGTTGTCGTCGGCGATCCAGGCAGAC
>DATFJS010000118.1:0-2210 GCA_035269045.1 Longimicrobiales bacterium
ATACGATGACGACGGCGGCGGCCGCGACCACGAGGAAGCGGGCGCCCGGCGTCTGCTCCGAGGAGTTGGGGATCACGGCGCTCGGGGTTGAGTTCGTACGGATATGCACCGAATGGTAGGTACGTGGCCACGCTTCGGCTACACCCCTCTACACCCCGAATCCGCGCAGAGGTCGCACGCCGTCATGCCCGATTCCGAGACGCCCCATCACGAACGAAGCGACGAGGACCTGCTGTCGGACTGTCGCGTCGACGTCTTCAGGTCGGGTGGCAAGGGCGGACAGCACCAGAACACGACCAACACGGGGGTTCGTCTGGTGCATCGCCCCACCGGGATCCGCGCGGAGAGCCGCACCGAGAGGTCCCAGACGGCGAATCGCCGGCGGGCGCTGTCTCGACTTCGGGACAAGCTGGCGGACGACGCGCACGAGGATCCGGAGCGAATCCCCACGAAGGTCCCGAAGCGGCAGAAGCGGAAACGACTCCGGAACAAGCGGCACAGGAGCGAAAAGAAACGCCTGCGAAAGCCGCCCGAGCTCGACGACTGAACTCGTCGCTCCCGCACGACGCTCCCGCACGTCGCTCCCGCGTCGCCGTCCGAAACCGTGGCGCACGGGAGGACCGGACTTCGAGTGGGCCCGCCGGGGCTCGAACCCGGGACCTGGCGATTATGAGTCGCATGCTCTGACCAGCTGAGCTACGGGCCCGTCGCGCTCAATATCGGGCCGCGGCCCCGCGCCGTCGACCTCTCGCTCGACAGGGGCCGCTTCAGACGGATGTGAGGGCCACCGCGCCGCCGTCCTCGAGATCGATGAAGACGTACTCGTTCACCGACTCGCAGTCGGGACAGATCGCACGCCCACCGTCCAGCATGCGCAGTCCGACCAGCGTCCCGCACGAGGCACAGGGCCCGTGCACCACCTGGAAGGCCTCGTCGTTCAGGTGCGACTTCGCGAGCCGCACCCCCATGACGACGCCGCGGCTACCGCTCAGAGGGCAGGTGCCTTCTCCGCAGGCGCCGCTGAAGTCGAGGCAGATCAGCTGTCCCCCCTCCGGCAGATTCGCCTGCCCGTCGGAGTGCCCCTCGGTCACCCCGATGCGAACCGGATGTCGGCACGACGGGCAGAACACCTTCTCGTTTCTCATTTCGTATCCCCTCCTCCCCGCGACAGGAGTTCCTGATACCGGCGCTTCATCTCAGCGCTCGGCACGTCGAAGATCGGGCACAGATCACCCGTGCATCGGTCGCCGTGCTCGAGGCAGACTAGATCCTCCGGCGTCGGTTCGCGCCCCTCCTCCACGACCCGGGGATGCACGGTCACGTGCACCTTCCGGTCGCAGGCCGAACACCACGCCTGCTGTACGTTCAGTTCTTCGTGCTTGTCCATGACGAGCCTCCCGGGCTCAGGCGGTGTGAATGATGCGGGCGTCCCGGCCCGCCTTCGCGAATCTGTCCTGCGCCGCGGCGCGCCCCAGAATGAAGGCCGCGGTGGCCGCGGCGTCGGCGTCGACGGCTCGCCGGGCGGTGACCGTGATGCTGCTCGTCCCGCCTCGTCGAGGTGCCGAACGGACGGGGTCGAGGATATGGGCGTATCGGACGCCGTCGTGACGGAAGAAGCGGAGATAGTCGCCGGACGTGGCCATGGCACCGTCGGCCAGATCGACCGTCCGCACGACGCCGTCGGGATCGCGCGGATCGCGGATGCCGATCCTCCACGCCTCGCCGTCGGGCGGGCTTCCGAGAGCCGCGAGGTCGCCCCCCACGTTCACCAGCGCCGCCGTCACACCCATTCCGGCCAGCAGGTCGACCGACCGATCGATGGCCCACCCCTTGGCGATTCCGCCGAGGTCGAGTGCGGTCCCGCGCCGGCGCACGAGCCAGCCGTCCGCCCCGTCGGTCCCGCCGTCGAGCTCCGACCAGGCACCCGCGTCGTTCGTGGCGGTGAGGCGGGCGTCGTCGAGGGGTGGGCGGTTCGTCACCGCCGGGTCCCAGATCCTGGTGAGGCGCTCCAGCGTCGGGTCGAATGCGCCCGCGGTGTCCCCCGCCCAGCGACGGGCACCGAGGACGACCTCGACCGTCTCGGGCGAGACGGCGACGCGTTCGCCCGGGACGGCCGCGTTGTAGCGTCCGACGTCGGACGAGGCGTCGAACCGGGTCATCAGTGCCTCGATCCGGGTCAACTCGACGGCCGCCGCCCTTAGGGCCAGACC
>DATFJS010000119.1:0-10542 GCA_035269045.1 Longimicrobiales bacterium
CCGTGACATCCCCGTGCACATCCTCGAGCGTGATCCCGACGTGGCCGCCGCCCTCGAACCCCTCGCGGACCGCTTGGTGGTCGGGGACGCCGCCGATCGGGACGTGATGCGGGAGGTCGGCATCGAGGAGGCGCCCTCCGTCGTCCTCACCACCAACGACGACGCCACCAACATCTACCTCGCCGCCTACTCGCGACGCCTCAATCCGGACGCCCGGATCCTGAGCCGCATCACGCACGACCGGAATCTGGCCGCCATCAAGCGTGCCGGGGCCGACCTGACGCTCAGCTACACCACGCTGGCCGTCGAGACCATCTTCGCGCTCTTCCACGAGCGACCGCCGATCGTGCTCGGCGCCGGGGTCGCCTTCCACTACCTCCCCTGCCCCTCGGCACTCGTCGGGGTGACCCTGCGGGAGAGTGGGATCGGCGAACAGACCGGCCTGACGGTGGTCGCGATCGAAGAAGGCGACGACCTGGTATCGGACCCCGGTCCGGACACGCGGCTCGTGGAGGACTCGACTCTGCTGACGATCGGCACCGACGCGCAGGTGACGCTGTTCGAAGACACCTGGTGACGAGGGACCGGCGCGGTCGGCGGTGGGGACGGAAGTCCCGCGGCCGAGGCGACGGACCACCATGGCGGCCGACTAGGCGCGCTCGACCCCCAGCTCCGCCAGCAGCTCCTTGAGCTGACCCCAGGTCGACCAGAAGCTGCCGAGCTTCTCGTTGCGCTTGGGGTTGTGCCAGTCGGAGCCGCCGGAAACGACCAGCCCGTGCGCCTTCGCGATCTCTCGATACTGCTTGATCTTCGAGGGACGGTGGCTGATGCGGTATGCCTCGAGCCCGCGGAGGCCCGCGTCGGCGAGCATCGGGGTGAGTGACTCCACGAGGTCTCTCGGAGGGTGCGCCCAGACGGGCACGCCACCGGCCCCGAGAATCACCTCGATGACCTCCTGCGGTGAGCCGAGGTCCGTCGACACGTAGGCGTCGTGGTGGTCGCCGATCCAGCGATCGAAGGCTTCGTCCAAGGAGCCGACGTGGTCCGCATCCACCATGGCTTCGGCCAAATGCGGGCGTCCGATCATGCCGCCGTCCCCCGCGATCTCCTCGACCGATTCGAGGTCGACGGCGACACCCTGGGCGCGCAGCCGATCGACCATGTCCGCCATGCGTTCGCGCCGCCTGAGACGCGCGCGGCGCCCCCGCTCGAGCAGCGTGGCGTCGGAGATGTCCACGCCGTAGCCCAGGATGTGCAGCTCCCGACCGTCCAGGGTCGAGCTGAGTTCGCACCCGGAGATGACGGTGACCCCTGCGTCCTTCCCCGCCGCCTGCGCCGCCGCGACCGCGGCCACGGTGTCGTGGTCCGTGATCGAGATGGCATGAAGCCCGCCGGATCGTGCTCCGTGCACGACCTCGGCGGGCTCCCATGCGCCATCCGATGCGGTGGTGTGGATGTGGAGGTCGAGCCTCACGCGAAGATGTTGCCGGCGCTCGCGCTCTCGAGGATGTCCTCCTTCTCGATACGTGCGCCCTCCGGCAGGTGCTCGGGCAGTTCGTCGCCCGCGTACTCCGTGAGGATCGTCACGCGATCGTCGAGCACCTTCATCACACCGCCTGCGATGTAGTAGCGATCACTCCCCTTGCCCGTCGGGAGGTCGACGTCGAGCGCCCCCATCCCCAGCAGTGTGATCATCGGGGCGTGACCACTCATCACGCCGACCTGTCCGTCCCACGCGGGCGCGACCACCGCGACGGCCTCCCCATCGAAGACCGTGCGGTCGGGAGCGACGATCCGAACCGTCATCGCCATCGTCAGCTCGCCTTGTCCAGCTTCTCGGCTTCCGCGATCACGTCGTCGATGCCGCCCTTCATGTAGAAGGCCTGCTCCGGCAGGTGATCGAACTCACCGTTCGCCACACGCTCGAACGACTCGATCGTATCCTCCAGGCTGACGTACTTCCCGGACAGGCCCGTGAAGACCTCGGCCACGAAGAACGGCTGCGAGAGGAAGCGCTCGAGTCGACGCGCGCGGCCCACGATGACCTTGTCCTCCTCGGAGAGTTCGTCCATCCCGAGAATCGCGATGATGTCCTGCAGATCCTTGTAGCGCTGGAGGATCCGCTGCACCTCAACGGCGACATTGTAGTGGCGCTCGCCGACGAACTGCGGATCGAGGATCCGCGAGGTCGAGTCGAGCGGGTCCACCGCGGGGTAGATCCCCTTCTCCGAGATCGACCGCGACAGAACCGTCGTGGCGTCCAGGTGGGTGAAGGCGGTCGCCGGAGCCGGGTCCGTGAGGTCGTCCGCCGGCACGTAGATCGCCTGCACCGAGGTGATGGATCCCTCCTTCGTCGAGGTGATCCGCTCCTGCAGCTCACCCATCTCCGTCGCGAGCGTCGGCTGGTATCCCACCGCCGACGGCATCCGGCCGAGCAGCGCCGACACCTCGGATCCCGCCTGCGTGAAGCGGAAGATGTTGTCGATGAAGAGCAGCACGTCCTGCTTGTCCACGTCGCGGAAGTACTCCGCGATGGTCAGCCCGGACAGACCCACCCGGAGACGCGCGCCGGGAGGCTCGTTCATCTGGCCGTAGACGAGCGCCGTCGATTCGAGAACGCCCGCTTCCTTGAACTCGAGCCAGAGGTCGTTCCCCTCGCGCGTCCGCTCACCCACGCCGCAGAACACGGACCGACCGCCGTGCTCCATCGCGATGTTGTTGATGAGCTCCTGGATGATGACGGTCTTTCCGACGCCGGCGCCTCCGAAGAGACCCGTCTTTCCACCCTTCACGTACGGAGCCAGCAGGTCGACGACCTTGATGCCCGTCTCGAAGATCTCCGTCTTCGGCTCGAGCTGGTCGAACGGCGGCGGCTGGCGGTGGATCGGCATGCGCTGGACGTCGGCCGGGATCTCGCCCGCCTCGTCCACCGGCTCGCCGAGCACGTTCAGGATGCGACCGAGCGCGGGCTCGCCCACCGGGACCGAGATGGCCGAGCCGGTGTCGATGGCGTCCATGCCGCGCTGGATCCCGTCGGTCGAGGACATCGAGACGGCCCGAACCTGGCCTCGCCCGATATGCTGCTGGACCTCCGCCGTCACGTCGAGGTCCTCGCCCGCTTCGGACGTGGCCTTCACGCGGACCGCGTTGTAGATCTCCGGCAGGTGAGCCGGGTCGAATTCGATGTCGAGCACGGGTCCGATGACCTGCACGACCTTTCCGATGTTCTCAGCCATATGTCCTTTTCTCCGAATCGAAGCGCGGGGGTGTGGTCGGACTACTCGAGCCCGGCCGCACCTCCCACGATCTCGGCGATCTCCTGCGTGATCTGGGCCTGACGTGCCCGGTTGTACGTGCGGGTGAGGTGCTCGAGCACGTCGCCCGCATTGTCGGTTGCGTTCTTCATCGCGGTCCGCCGCTGCGCCTGCTCGGCCGCGGCATTCTCGATCAGCGCCGTGAAGACGGCGTTGCGAATGTACGTCGGAAGGAGGCGCTCGAGGATGAGCCCGGCGGACGGCGACAGAATGAAGGTGTCGGCCGGCTGCTGGTCCTCCGACTGCTCCGGTTCGATCGGGAGCAGCTTCGTCGTCTGCGGCGGCGTCGAAAGGGCGGACTTGTACTGGGACGCGATCAGATAGACCGCATCCAGGTCGCCCTCCACGAACCGCTTCCGGAGCGGCGCGATGAGTCGCTCCGCATCGTCGACCGTGGGCGTGTCCCCGATCGAGACGTCCTCACTGGCGATCTCCTGCCCCCGGAACCGGAAGTACGCGATCGCCTTCTTTCCGGCGATGTGCAGCTCCGGCTCCACGCCCTTCTCGCGGAAGTCCCCGAGGAATCCCCGGGCTTCCTTGATGAGGTTGGCATTGAACCCGCCCGCGAGCCCGCGGTTCGCCGTCATCAGCAGCACCGCGACCCGCTTCTCCTGCTCCGGACGCCGCAGCAGCGGAAACTGCTCGGCGAAGGCCGGTGCATAGAGGCTCTCGACGATCTCGCGCAGCGCGTCGGCGTACGGCGTGGCCGCCGCGACCCGGTCCGTCGCGCGCTTGAGCTTGCTGGTCGCGACCAGCTCCATCGTGCGCGTGATCTGCCGCGTGTTGTCGACGGACTTGATCCGTCGCTTTACGTCTCTCGCGTTGGCCACGTGTCAGCTCTCCCCGGTCGGTCGGTCAGTCAATCGCGACAGTCTCAGGCCGAGGCGCCCGCGAGGGCGTTCTCGGACGGAGCGTTCTCGGCGAGGAAGTGCTCGGTGTACGTCTCGATCTGGGACTCGAGCGACGACTTGATCTCGTCCGTGAGGACCTTCTCCTCGCGGATCCCCGAAAGAACCTCCGGCGCGTGCGCCTTGAGATGATCGATGAAGCCACGCTCCCACTTCCGGATGTGGTCCACGGCGACACCGTCCACGAACCCGTTCGTGACGGCGTAGATCGCGGCGACCTGCTCCTCGACCGGAAGCGGCTGATACTGCGGCTGCTTGAGGATCTCGACCGTCCGCTCACCACGCGCCAGCTGCTTCTGCGTGGCCGCGTCGAGGTCCGATCCGAACTGGGCGAAGGCCTCGAGCTCACGGTACTGCGCCAGGTCGAGACGGAGCGATCCGGCGACCTTCTTCATCGCCTTGATCTGCGCCGCACCACCCACACGGGACACGGAGATACCGACGTTCACCGCGGGGCGGACGCCCGAGAAGAAGAGGTCCGGCTCGAGGAAGATCTGTCCGTCGGTGATCGAGATGACGTTGGTCGGGATGTAGGCCGACACGTCGCCCCCCTGCGTCTCGATGATCGGCAGCGCCGTCAGCGAGCCACCACCGTTGTCGTCCGAGAGCTTGGAGGCGCGCTCGAGCAGACGGGAGTGGAGGTAGAAGACGTCGCCCGGGTAGGCCTCGCGTCCCGGAGGACGGCGAAGGATGAGCGACAGCTGGCGATACGCCTGCGCCTGCTTGGAGAGGTCGTCGTATACGCAGAGCGTGGCCTTCCCCTGCCACATGAAGTGCTCGGCGAGCGCCGTCGCGGTGTAGGGCGCGATGTACTGCATCGGCGCCGGATCCGCGGCATTCGACGCAACCACGATGGTGTAGTCGAGCGCGCCGTGCTCACGGAGCGTCTCCACCACGTTCGCGACCTTGCCGGCCCGCTGACCGATCGCGCAGTAGACACAGATGACGCCCGTGTCCTTCTGGTTGATGATCGTGTCGAGCGCGATGGCCGTTTTCCCGGTACCACGGTCGCCGATGATCAGCTCTCGCTGTCCGCGGCCGATCGGGATCATGGCGTCGATCGCCTTGATTCCCGTCTGCATCGGCTCGTCGACCGGCTGACGGGCGACGATTCCCGGCGCCACGATGTCGATCTGGCGCGAGCCCTCGATCCCGTCGATCGAACCCTTTCCATCCAGGGGGTTGCCGAGCGGGTCGACCACGCGGCCGATGTAGCCCGGGCCGACCGGCACCTCGAGCACGCGGCTCGTACGGCGCACCTGGTCGCCCTCGCGGAGGATCGTCCAGTCCCCCATGACGACCGCACCGATGTTGTCCTCCTCGAGGTTCAGCGCGAGCGCCGTGACGCTCTCACCGGTCTCGGAGGAGGTGATCTCGAGCATTTCGCTCGCCATCGCCTTGGTGAGTCCGTAGATGCGGGCGACGCCGTCCTTCACCTCGAGAACCTCGCCGATCTCCTCGGCGTGGAGCGCGTCCTCGTAGTTCTCGATCTGGTTGAGGAGAACGCCCTTGATCTCGCTGGCGCGGAGCTGGGAATCGTTGGCCATGTCCGTCTATATCCTTGTTGGGTTACCGCGTCGCGCCGGAGCTCTGCCGCGCCAGGACCTGGCGTCGCATGCGCTCGAGGCGTCGACGGAGTGAACCGTCGTAGATCGTGTCACCGCTCCGGACGACGATGCCGCCCAGGAGGTCGGGCTGCACCCGCACGTGCGGGATCGCCGTCTTGCCGAGCATCGCGGAGAGCCGCTGCCCGATTTCTTCCGTGGTCGCGTCGTCCAGGGGGCGCGCGACGCTCACGTCGACGTGGGCACGGTTGAAGTGCTCGTCGACGATGCCGGCGTACTCCCGCGCGATGGCGCGCAGGATCCGCTGGCGATGCTTGTCGATGGTGACCTGGACGAAGTTCACCACCTGCGCGGGAAGCCGGTCGCCCAGCACCTCCCGCACCAGACGCTTCTTGTCCTCGACGTCGACCCGCGGTGTCTCCAGGAAGAGCTTGAAGTCGGGATTCTCGTCGAGTAGGACGGATACCGTCTCGATCGCCTCGGCGAACTCCTCCACGGCGTCGTGCTTCAGCGCGGACGCGAAGAGCGCCTCCGCGTAGTTGCGAGCGACGGTCTCGTCTCTCACGCCTCGACCTCCTGCGAGACGTTGTCGATGTAGTCGAGAACGAGGGCCCGATCCTTCTGGGCGTCCATCTTCTCGTTCAGCAACTTGCCCGCGGCCGCCAGGGCGAGGTCCACGGCTTCCCTGCGGAGCTCCGTGATCGCCTGGTCGCGCTCGCGACCGATCTCCGCACGAGCGGACTCGAGGATCGACTGCGCCTCGGCGCGAGCCTTCTCCTCGATCTCGGCGCGGAGACGCTGCCCCGCGGCCTTGCCCTCGGCGATCAGTTCGTTGGCCTGACGACGGGCGTCGGCCAGCTGCGCCTTGTGCTCCTCGAGGAGCTTCTTGGCCTGCTCGCGAGCCTCGGCGGACTCGTCGAGAGCCCCCTGGATCCGCTCTTCACGAGCGTCGACCTGCTCGAGCAGCGGGCCCCACGCGAACTTCCAGAGAATGCCCAGAAGCGCGAAGAAGACCACGGTCGCCCAGACGGACAGTCCGAGATTCACCTCGAACAGTCCCGGCTGCCCGCCGGCCGCATGCAGCGGTGCCGGAGCGGCCACGGATACGACGCCTGCAAGCGTCGTGACCGCCAGTGCGGCCGACCGGGTTCGGTTGAAAAGTGTCATGATGCGCATCGGTTCGGGGTGAGGTCGATCGAGGCCGGACACGCGGGGCGGGCGTCCGCCCACCCCGCTCCAATCGTCCGGTCGAACGCCTCGGGTCAGAACTTCAGGAAGACCAGTGCGAGGCCGAACAGCGCGGCACCCTCGACGAACGCCGCGAGGATGATGGAGGCCGTCTGGATCGATCCGCCGGCCTCGGGCTGACGAGCGATACCCTCCGCTGCGGACGAGCCGATCTGGCCGATTCCGATTCCGGCACCGATGACCGTCAGGCCGATCGCGAGACCGGCACCGATGAGTCCCATTCCGGGAGTAGCCGTCTCAGCTTCCTGAACAGCGGTAAGAAGAGCATACAGCATGAATTGAATCCTCGGATTCTCGTGGAGGGTTCGAGTCCGGCGAACCGGACGATTGGGGTCGTGCTATCCGCAGCGCCTCAGTGCGCGTGTCGGATCAGTCCGATGAAGACCGCGGTCAACATCGTGAAAATGAAGGCCTGCAGGAACGCGACGAACACCTCGAGGATCATGATCGTCGAAGCGATCAGGACCGAGGCTCCAGCCACGTAGAAGCTCTGGTAGACGAAGATCAGTCCCATCACCGCGAGCACGAGTGTGTGTCCGGCCATCATGTTGGCGAACAGACGAATCGCGAGCGCGAACGGCTTGGTCAGCTTGCCGAGGAACTCCACCGGAGCGAGAAGCACCAGCATGATGGGCTTCATGTAGCCCGGGAGGCCCGGCGGGATGAAGAAGATCGTCCTGGCGTACCCGGCCGGTCCGAGCGCACGGAAACCGGAGATCTCGGTGGCCAGGAAAGCGATGATCGCGAGCACCGCGGTCACCGACAGATTCGCCGTCGCCGTGATCCCGAAGGGCGTGAGGCCCAGCAGGTTCATGAAGAGGATGAAGAAGAAGATCGTCAGGATGAACGGCGTGTAGCCGTCCGCTCCGTGGCCGATGTTCGCGCGGACGACGTTGTCCCGGAAGTACAGGATCACCGCCTCCATCGCGTTGGAGAATCCGCTCGGGGCCTTCTCCGGATCACGCTGCCTCGCGGCCTTCGCCATCGGGACGAAGATGCCGATGCAGAGGAAGGCGGCGAAGATCATGAAGACGAGGTGACGGGTCGGCGTCAGATCGATCGTGGCGCCGAGCAGCTCGAACGACGGGAAGTGCACCACATCGGTCGGGATATTGAGCCCGAAGAACTCGATGTAGCTGCCGTCGGCGATGTGGCTCTCGATGAACCCGGGGAGTTCGTCGAACGGGAGACCACCGGACGCCTCGGCGCCATATTCGGCGCTCTGGGCGCCGTATTCCGCGTCCTGCGCGTAGCTGTCGCCCGCGGAGGTCGCTTCCTGTAGGCCGATCACTCGACTCATTCCGTCGTTTCGATTCGTGTGCCCCGGCGGAGGAACCATCCCTCCAGCAGAAGCAGCGCGAAGAAGTATCCAGCCAGACCCAGCAGCAGCGGCGCGGCCGCGAGATCCGTCTCCGTCTGTGTCACCAGCAGCCCGGCTACACCGAGCACGCCGACTCGTGCCGCGCCCCCGAAGAGAAATGCCAGCAGGAACGCATTGTTCGCTTCGTCACCGACCCGACGCGTCCAGAGGATCGCACCGAATGCCAGCAGCTGGACCGGGATCGCGACCACCGCCGCCCACACGAGCGACCGTCGTCCCACCGGATCCAGCACGAGGCCGAATCCCGCCGTCGCCAGAGCGACGAGCAGCACGGCGACGAGGGTGTAGGTGAGGAAGGTCTTCAACGCTCTTCCTCCTCTTCACTCTCGTCGTCGGGCGGATTCCGCAGACCGGACACGTGCGAGTAGAGACTCCAGAAACCCGCCGCGAATCCGATCAGCATCCCCAGCAGCGCGAACACCGGTGAGGTGCCGAGCTTGCCGTCCAACCAGTCGCCACCCAGAAGAAACAGGAGGATCGAGGCCGCGAAGGACATCCCGTATCCGATGAACTCCGACGAAGCCCGAATGGCGTCCCGCGGACCACCCTTCCCGGGCTTCGATCCGCGCTCCGACATGAGCCCTCCAGATTCGTTCCGGCGTAGCCAACAGAAGGTAACGCTTGTGAAATTTTGCACAAGCGCTGTCTGCGCCTATGGTAGAGAGCTTCCGAACGTCCTCTCGATGCCCGATTCGAGGCAGACGCCCGGGGCGGCGGATCCCGCATGATAGCTTGACGTTCTCGAATCGAACGGTCTAGCTTCCGTCCCCTCGACCCACCTATGGAGACCGCTGGATGACCTCACCCCGCGACGCCGTTGCGGCCGACCCCGACGAGATCCTTCTCGAGCGGGTCGCCGAGGTGTCGAGTGCCCTCCGCTCCGAGGTGGAGAAACGGATCGTCGGCCAGCGGCACGTCGTCGAGGGCGTCCTCACGGGGCTTCTCGCCAACGGACACGCGCTTCTCGTCGGCGTCCCGGGCCTCGCCAAGACCCTCCTCGTGTCGACGGTGGCCGAGGCGCTCGACCTGGACTTCAGCCGGGTCCAGTTCACCCCCGACCTCATGCCCACGGACATCACGGGTACCGAGGTCATCGAGGAGGATCGGACGACGGGCAAGCGGATCTTCCGGTTCGTGAAGGGACCGATCTTCGCGAACATCGTGCTGGCCGACGAGATCAACCGCACGCCGCCGAAGACCCAGGCCGCGCTGCTCCAGGCCATGCAGGAGCGTCAGGTGACGGCCGCCGGGGAGACCCACCGGCTCGAGCGCCCCTTCTTCGTGCTCGCCACGCAGAACCCCATCGAGCAGGAAGGCACCTATCCCCTTCCGGAGGCGCAGCTCGACCGGTTCATGCTCGAACTCCAGATCGGATACCCGACGAAGGAGGAGGAGGAGGAGATCGCGATGACCACCACCGGGGGTGGATCCGTCGAGGTCCATCCGGTCGTGTCCGCCGAGGAGCTCGTTCGACTCCAGGGGCTGGTGCGCCGCATCCCCGTCTCGCCGTCGCTGGTCTCTCTCTGTGTCGCGATGGTGCGAGCCACGCGCCCGGACGACGACGAGGCCGCCGGGGTGACGCGGAAGTACGTGTCGTGGGGCGCCGGACCCCGGGCGAGTCAGTACCTGGTGCTCGGCGCCAAGGCACGCGCCGCCTCGCGCGGCGACGCCATGCCGACCTACGACGACGTGCGCGCCGTGGCCCCGCTGGTCCTGGCCCACCGCGTCGTGCCGAACTTCCAGGCGGAGGCGGACGGTCGCACCGCCCGCGACCTGGTGACCGAACTCATCGGAGACTTCGCCTCGTGGAGCTGATGCCGGATTCGGGCGACGACGCCCACCCTCCCTCTAGGTCGGAGGCCCGCTCGTGATCTGGCTCTGGATCGGGGTGGTCCTCCTGCTCGTTGTCGTATCGGCGATGCTGTCCGCCGCCGAGACCGCGGTGTTCTCCGTCGGTGCGAGTCGCCTCGGCACGCTGCTCGACGAAGGATTCGAAGGCGCCGACGCGCTGTCCCGCCTGCGCAGGAATGCGTCGGTGCTCCAGACGTCCATCCACCTGCTCATCACGCTGCTCAACCTCGCCGCGGTCGGGCTCGCGGTGGGCTTCGGTGCGTGGCTCGACGGGG
>DATFJS010000120.1:0-7356 GCA_035269045.1 Longimicrobiales bacterium
CTTCGTATGCCGTCCGACGGCACCGAGCGAGGAGCAGCCCTGCGCCCGGCGGATCATCGAGAACCTGGCCACGAAGGCGTATCGGCGCCCGCTGAGCGAGGGCGACATGGATGCGCTCATGTCGTTCTACCAGCAGGGCGCTGAAGAGGGCGGGTTCGAGACCGGCGTCCGGAACGGGATCCAGGCGATCCTGGCCAGCCCGTACTTCATCTTCCGCATCGAGCGCGCGGGAGCCGATGCCGCGGTGGATGGCGTCGAGCGCATCTCGGACGAGGACCTCGCCTCGCGCCTCTCCTTCTTCCTCTGGGGCACCGTCCCGGACGACGAGCTGCTCGCGGTGGCACGCGACGGTCGACTGTCGGACCCGCAGGTCCTGCAGGCAGAGGTCGCGCGGATGCTCGACGCACCTGCCGCCAACCGGCTCGGTGCGCGCTTCGCGGGGCAGTGGCTCCGCCTCTCGGACATCGAGAAGGTGCACCCCGACGCGCTGAGCTATCCGGACTACGATCAGCAGCTCGCGGAGATGATGGTCGAGGAGACCGAGCTCTTCTTCAATCGGATCGTCGCGGACGACCGGTCGACGCTGGAGCTCCTGACCGCCGACTGGACCGTCATCAACGAGCGGCTCGCCGATCACTACGACATCGCCGGCGTGGCCGGCCCGGAGTTCCGGGTCGTGCAGTACGCCGACGCACGCCGCCGTGGCCTCCTCGGCCAGGGCTCGATCCTGACGCTCACCTCGCACGCGAACCGCACCTCGCCGGTGCTCCGCGGGAAGTGGGTCATGGAAGTCCTGCTCGGCACGCCTCCGCCTCCGCCTCCGCCGAACGTGCCGGAGCTCGAGGAGACCGGAGAGTCCGCGGAGCCCGGCAAGTATCTGTCCGTGAAGGAGCAGATGGAGATCCATCGCGCGGATCCGAGCTGCAACTCCTGTCACATCTTCATCGACCCGATCGGGCTCGCGCTCGAGAACTTCGATGTGACCGGAAAGTGGCGGACGCGTGACAAGAGTGGTCCGGTCGAGACCACAGGCGAGCTGTACGACGGCACGCCGCTGGCCGGCCCGAACGACCTGCGCGGCGCGCTCGAGGCTCGTCCCGAGCCGTTCCTGCGCAACTTCACCGAGAACCTCATGGCCTACGCCCTCGGGCGTCGGGTCGAGTACTACGACCAGCCCACGGTACGGCGCATCGTCGCCGACGCCCGGGAGCGCGACTACGCGATCTCGGCGTTCATCGAGGGGGTCGTGAACAGCCCAGCATTCCAGATGCGGCGCGTCGAATCGACGGACGACGCCGATTCGATGCAGTAGCAGCCACGCTGCCAAGGAGAACCCAGATGTTTCTGACCGGAAAGCACCTCTCGCGCCGCACCTTCCTCCGGGGTGCCGGAGCGGCGATTTCGCTTCCCTTCCTCGAGGCGATGACCCCCGCGGGGCGTCTGTCCGCACAGCTCAGGGCCGAGCGCGACAAGACCCGACTCGTGTGCATCGAGATGGTGCATGGCGCCGCCGGCGCCGCGCCCTACGGACTCGAGAACAACTTCTGGTCCCCCGCGCAGACGGGCACGGACTTCGATCTCTCGACGTCCGCGCTCTCGCCGCTCGAGGAGTACCGGAAGTGGATGACGATCATCTCGAACACCGACGTCCGGATGGCCGAGGCGTTCGAGGCCGACGAGATCGGAGGGGACCACTTCCGCTCGAGCGCCGTCTTCCTGACGCAGTCGCATCCGAAGCAGACCGAAGGCTCCGACGTGAAGGTCGGGGAGTCACTCGACCAGATGTTCGCCAAGCGCTACGGCCAGTCGACGCCGATCCCCTCCATGCAGCTCTGCATCGAGAACGTCGACCAGTCGGGTGGGTGCGCGTACGGCTACGCCTGTGTCTACACGGACACGATCTCGTGGGCGGCGGAGGACGAGCCGCTCCCGATGATCCGCGACCCGCGGGTCGTCTTCGATCAGCTCTTCGGGGCCGGCGGCACGCCCGCGCAGCGCGAGGAGATCCGGCGCACCAACAAGAGCATTCTCGACTGGGTGACCACGGAGATCGCCGACCTGCAGCGCGCGCTCGGACCGAGCGACCGTCAGCGGGTGGAGAACTACCTCGACGCGATCCGCGAGATCGAGCGCCGCATCACGATGGTCGAGGCCTACAACGAGAGCGGCGAGGTCCGGGATCTCCCGACCGCGCCCGCCGGCGTGCCGGACAGCTTCGAGGAGCACGTGAAGCTGATGTTCGACCTGCAGGCCCTCGCCTTCGCGTCGGACATGACGCGGGTGTTCTCCTTCAAGATGGGCCGCGACGGCTCCGCCCGGATCTATCCGGAGAGCGGTGTCGACCTGCCCTTCCACCCCGCTTCGCACCACGGCAACCGCGAAGATCGGGTGGAGTCCTTCAAGGACATCAACAGGTACCACGTCTCGCTGCTGCCCTACTTCCTCGACCGCCTCGAGGACATCACCGAGGGCGAGCAGACGCTGCTCGAGAAGACGGCGATCATCTACGGCTCGCCGATGGGCGACCCGAACGTCCACAACCACAAGCGCTGCCCGCTGGTCTTCCTGGGTGGCGGCAACGGGGCGCTGGACGGCGGAGTGCATCTCCAGGCCGACGACGGTACACCGATGGCCAACGCGATGCTCTCGCTCATGCACGGCCTCGGGATGGAAGACATCGACAGCTTCGGCGACGCGACCGGCGAGTTCACGTTCCGCAATGTGTCGACCGCGCAGTACTGAGTCCGTACCCAGCACGAATCGAGAGCATGCAATGAAGACATCCCGCGCCCTGCCCCTGGCAACCGCGCTCGCGCTGGCTCTGACCGCCTTCCTGCCGGCGGGGTGGGCGCCGATCGCGCCCGCCACGCTCGATGCCGCGACCCTCTGGGCGTGGGTCGATGCGCCGGTGGCCGACGCCGCGCAGACCGGTGACGTCGATCAGGTGCGCACGCTTCTGCGACAGGGCGAGGACGTGAACGCCTCGCAGGGCGACGGCATGACGGCGCTCCACTGGGCCGCGTATCAGGGCAACCTCGAGATGATCGAGGTGCTGATCTACGCTGGCTCGAATCTCGAGGCGGTGACGCGGGTGGCCGACTACACGCCGCTGATGGTGGCGGCGCGAACCGGCCACGGCGATGCGGCGGTCCTCCTGCTCGACGCGGGCGCCAATCCCAGCGCCACGACGTCCACGGGCGTTACCGCGCTCCACTTCGCGGCCGGCGCGGGCCAGACCCAGGCGGTCCGGGCACTCGTCGCCGCCGGTGTGGACGTGGATGCGCGTGAGAGCGCGATGGGTCAGACCCCGTTGATCTTCGCGGCCAACGAGGGTCGGAAGGACGCCGTCCAGGTCCTGATCGACGCCGGCGGGGACGTCAACGCCACGACGAAGGTCGTGCCGGTGGACCAGCTCGAGCGGCAGGAGCGGATCGAGTCGCAGCTGCGCCGCGCACGCCTCGAGGCCCGAGAGAATCTCGAGGAGGCCGAGGCTCAGGCGAGTCTCGACATGACCGAGCTGACCTGGACCCAGGAACAGCGCGACAGTGCGCAGGCTGCCCGCGACGCAGCGGAGCAGGCCCGTGCAGACTCGATCGCCGCCGTTCGCGCGGAGGCCGAGGCACGCCGCGCCGAGCGGGAGGCCGAGCAGGAGGATGCCGAGGAGGAAGACGAGAACTCGGTCGACGAGGAGGAAGACGACGAGGACGAGGAGGAAGAGGAGGTCGAGCGGCGGCGTTCCTACGGCGACCTCGTCGGCGGCATCGGCGGTCTTTCGCCGCTCCATCATGCTGCCCGTCAGGGACATCGTGACGCGGCGATGGCTCTGCTGGATGCAGGCGCGGAGATCGACATGCCCGCCGGTGGGGACCAGAGCACCCCGATGGTGCTGGCCGCCATCAACGGACACTTCGACCTCGCGCTCGAGCTGATGGCGCGCGGTGCGGATCCGACCATGTCCAACCACGCCGACGTGACGCCGCTCTGGGCCGCCATCAACCTCCAGTGGGCGCCTCGTGCGCTCTACCCGCAGCCCAAGAACCACCTCCGACAGGAGGTCGACTACCTCGGCTTCATGCGGGCGCTTCTCGAGGCCGGTGCCGACCCGAACGCGCCCGTGAACCGCCACATCTGGTTCATGTCCTACAACTTCGACCTGCTCGGGGTGAACATGACCGGCGCGACCCCCTTCTGGCGGGCCGCCTACGCGCTGGACATCCCCGCCATGGAGCTGCTGGTCGAGTACGGCGCGGATCCGAACGAGCCGTCGAAGAAGCCGCCCACGGGCCGCTCCTTCGATCCGGACGCCGAGGACGACTCCGGCCTGCCGCCCGTGCCGGTCGGCGGACCCGGCGTCCACCCGATCCACGCGGCGTCGGGGGTGGGCTACGGGCAGGACTTCGCGGCCAACTCGCACGAGCATGCGCCGGACGGCTGGCTTCCGGCCGTGAAGTACCTCGTCGAGACCCATGGCGCCGACGTGAATGCCCGCGACCAGGATGGCTACACGCCGCTCCACCACGCGGCCGCTCGCGGCGACAACGAGCTCATCATGTACCTCGTCGAGCAGGGTGCCGATGTCATGGCCGTCGGCCGCAACGGTAATACCACCGCTGACATGGCCAACGCGCCCATCTCGCGCGTCGAGCCCTTCCCGGAGACCATCGAGCTGCTCGTCTCGATGGGTGCGGTAAACAACGACAACTGCCGGAGCTGCGAGTAGGGGCACGCGGGGTGTCCACCACCGGGCGCCTGATCGGAAGGATCAGCGCTCGCGAATTCGGTGTCCTCGCCCTCGAGCTGCTCCTGCTTGTCGCGGGCATCCTGTTCGCGCTTGCCCTCGATCGCCGCATCCAGGAGATCGAGGAGAACGAGATCCTCGTCGCGTCGCTCACCACGCTCCGTGGCGATCTCGACGCGGTGCTCACGCAGATCGGTGAATTCAGCACGTTCGAGGAAGACCGCCTGGAGGCGTCGGGGGTGGTGCATGACGCGCTGCTGCAGCCGACGATTCCGCGGACGTTCGAGGTGTGGAACGGATTTCGTACTCTTGGGAGCCGGCGTACCCTGGCACTGCCCCGGGCCGGCTACGACGAACTTCTGTCGACCGGGCACCTGCGGTTCGTGGATCCGGAGCTCCGGCGCAGCATCACACGGTACTACGAGTACCTGATCCGCGCTCAGGCGATCTCCGGTCGCAACAACGAGGCATTCACCGACGACCTCTACAACCGGTTCTTCGTGGGCGAGGGCATGGTCCTCTTTCCCGCACCCGACATCGACTCGCCGGTCGAGCTCCAGAATCGTGCCACGGAGTTGCGGCAGCAGGCCGGGATCGGGACAGAACTGACGTACCAGGGGCGGGTCTGGGTCATGGCCCCCACCGACCCCGATCGTATGCGAGCTCGTGCAATCGTCATGTGGTCCTCTCAGTCGGCCTCCGTCGGGATCATCCTCGCCGAAGACATCGAGGAGCGGACGCTCGAGCTGATCGCCGAGCTCGACCGGGCGCTGGAATCGGCCTGAGCAGCGCCTCGTTCCCTGTCGAGACGGCGGGCCACATCGCATCTTGGGCGTCATGTCAGATTCCGCCGCCGTCCCCGACCGCCTCGCCGCCGCACTCGCCGACCGCTACCGCCTCGAGCACGAGGTCGGCCAGGGCGGGATGGCCACCGTCTACCTCGCGGACGATCTGAAGCACGAGCGGAAGGTCGCCGTCAAGGTGCTCCGCCCCGAACTCGCCGCCATGGTCGGCGCGGAGCGCTTCCTGACGGAGATCCGCACCACGGCCAATCTCCAGCATCCGCACATCCTCCCGCTCTTCGACAGCGGTGAGGCGGACGGCTTCCTGTGGTACACGATGCCGTACGTCGAGGGAGAGACGCTGCGCGACCGACTCGATCGCGAGAAGCAGCTCTCGATCGAGGACGCGGTGGAATTCACGCGGAAGGTCGGAGCCGCGCTCGACTACGCGCATCGGCACGGCGTCATCCATCGGGACATCAAGCCGGCGAACATTCTCGTTCATGACGGCGAGCCGCAGGTGTCGGACTTCGGGATCGCCCTCGCGATCCAGGAGGCGGGCTCCGGGCGCCTGACGGAAACAGGCCTGAGTCTCGGTACGCCCTACTACATGTCCCCCGAGCAGGCGACGGGCGACCGTGACCCGGACGCCCGCAGCGATCTCTACTCGCTCGGCTGCATGGCCTACGAGATGCTCGCCGGCGAGCCGCCCTTCACGGGCAACACGGCCCAGAGCGTGCTGGCGAAGATCCTCACGGGAGAGGCTCCCGCGGTGACGCAGGTACGGTCGACCGTTCCGCCGCACGTGGCCTCGGCGATCGCGCGCGCCACGCAGCGGTTGCCGGCGGATCGGTTCCCGACGATCGGGGACTTTCTGGAGGCGCTCCGGGACCCGACATATCGCTACGGGACGATGGCGATGTCGTCGGCCGGGGTCGGCGCGGGTGCCGCGAGCGGAGGGGGATCGCCGGTCTGGAAGCTCGCGACCGGCGCCTTCGCGATTCTCGCGGCGGCGTTGGCCGCGGGATGGATTGCGACGGCGGGTGGGGGACAGACGGGGGTGGCCCCGATCTACCTCCGCGTCGCGATGCCGGACAGCCAGGAGGTCCGGAATCCATCCAACTCTCCCTCCATGGCCATCTCGGACGATGGGTCCACGATGGCGTACGTTGGCCCCGGGACGTCCAGCGCGACGCAGATCTGGGTGAAGCGACGGGAAGATATTGGTGGCACGCCGCTGCCGGGCACGGATAATCCCGGGCCGTTCGCGCTTTCGGGAGATGGATCGGAGATCGCCTTCTCACTCGAATCGGGACCGTCGCTGTACGCCAAGTCGACAGCGGGTGGCACGACTCGCACCCTCAGCGATTCGGCTCAGAATCTCGGACTCGACTGGGCGTCCGACGGATACATCTACTTCCAGAACTTCCAGGCGGGCATCAGCCGGGTGCTGGGTGTGGGCGGCGCGGTGGAGGTCTTGAGCGATCCGTCCGAGGAGGATGGGACCGCGGGTTCGGGCGACCAGACATGGCCGGTCGCGATCCCTGAAGCAGGGAAGGTCCTGATCGCGCGTTGGGGCGCCACCCCTGAAGCCGACAGCATCGCACTCCTGGATCTGGAGTCGGGCGAGGTGCGTACGCTGGAGCGCGGGGTCAGGGCGGAGTACCTGCCGAGCGGCTTCATCCTCCTGGGCACCGCGGACTCGAACCTGTCGGTGGCACGCTTCAACGCGCGTTCGGGCGAGATCGAAGGCCCCCTCCGCTCCGTCGCAGGCGAGGTGCGTCGCGTACAGGATGGTGCGCTCGACTTCGCGGTCTCCCGAGCGGGCACACTGCT
>DATFJS010000121.1:0-2177 GCA_035269045.1 Longimicrobiales bacterium
GCCCGTCCTCGTGCGGCTCTCGGACCTGAAGTCGAACGAGTACCGCGAGCTTCTCGGTGGGCGTCTGTTCGAGCCCCTCGAGGAGAACCCGATGATCGCGTGGCGCGGTGCGAGCCGATACGTGGATCCGGGATTCGAGGACGCCTTTTCCATGGAGTGTGAGGCGCTGCGCTTCGTCCGGCGGGACATGGGCCTCGACAATCTCCAGCTGATGGTGCCCTTCTGCCGGACGCCCGGCGAGGGGAAGGCCGTGATCGAGGTGCTGTCTCGTGAGGGGCTCGGCCCCGACTCGGACGTGCCGCTGTTCCTCATGGTGGAGCTGCCGTCCAACGTCGTCGACGCGGACCGGTTCATCGAGGCGATGAACCTCACGGGTGGGTCGATCGGATCGAATGACCTGGTGCAGACCGTCTACGCCGTGTCCCGCGACGATCTGGAGCACTACCGTCATCCCGTCGACGCCCGGTCTTCGGCCGTCCAGACGATGATCCGGCAGGCGGTGGAGCGGTTCAACGCCGCCGGACTCGAGATCGGGATCTGCGGTCAGGCTCCGTCGGACTTCCCGCACGAGATTCCGAAGTTCCTGGTGGAGGCGGGGATCACGTCGATCTCCGTCACGCCGGACACGGCGGTGCGCGTGCGGGTGGCGGTGGCGGAAGCCGAAGCGGCCCTCGGGATCACCCCGGACCCGCAGACTTCGGACTGAATCGCGTCGTCCGGTCTATCGGTTCACGCTGAAGACGATCGGGAGCGACACCCACACCTCGACGACCTTGTCGCGGTTGTAGGCCGGACGGAAGCGCATCGCGTGCGCCACCTCCCGGGCGGCCGCATCGAACTGCACGTACCCCGACGGCTCCCTGATCTCGGTCTCCACCGGGAGTCCGGCCGTGTCGATCTTCAGCCAGATCAGCACGACTCCGTCCACCTCGGCCTGCCTGAGCAGGGGCGGGTACGCCTTTTCCAGCAGGGCCTCGACCTGTGCGCGATTCAGCAGCACGGGCGCCACCGAATACGGTGTGAACTTCGACGGCACCCGCTCGGGGCTCACCGTCGACGCCGGTGGTGGTGGCGGCAGGTAGTCGACCGGATTCGCGTCGAACGTCGTCGGCGCGATGGTGATGTCCTCGGCGATCGCGGCGGATGCGATCGTGGGTGTCGCCGGCCGCGCCACGGGGTCGGGCGGCGGCGGAATCTCCACCTGCGGCGGAATGTCGATGGACATGGCCTCGAAGGCCTGCTGTTCGAGGGGATTCGCCTGGAAGGCGGGCATCAGCAGGAAGATGGCGAAGTGGAGGACGATGGCGGTGGACATCGAGATCCAGAACACGTCCCTCCATCGATCCTTCAGCGGATCGTGATGGGGTGGCAGATCGGGCGTGTCGCTGCGGGTTCGGCCTGCGTCGAGTCCGGGGGTCGGGGTCCATCCACTCATGAGTGCTCCCTGCTGGAGTCACGTCAATGATGTGACGGGACCGTGCCCGATGTCACGAACTTTCTCGCGGACTCGAAGGACACCGCACGGTCATGCCTCCCCGGAGACCGGTGCCGCGAGCCCCACGATCGTCCCGCACGAGCCGCGCACGAAGATCTCGTCCATCCCGTAGAAGGTGGTACGGCGTTCGTGGACGATCTCGACACCCTCCAGGCGCGGGAGGTAGGGGTCCAGAGCCTCCACCTTCAGGAACAGCATGGCGGTGGACGGCTGCACCTCGTCCGAGAGTCCCGGGAGGTCGCCGTCCATGCTCGCGCCGGTCTGCAGCATGATCGTGACGTCGCCGCTCTGCAGCATCGCGAAGCCGAGCGGCGCGCCCTCGGCCGCATCGGTGCCCATGAGGGAGGGGTCGGCCGGTACGGTCGCGGTCACGGTGAAGCCCAGGGCGTCGGTCCAGAAGTCGAGGCAGGACTCGATTTCCCCGACCGTGATCAGGGGCGAGAGGGACTGGATGTCGGACATGGTGGGTTCCGGTAAGGGGATGGGCGCGGACGCCGCATGTGCGGAAGATAGGTGGGTCAGCCCCAGCTGCGCGTGTCCGGCGCATGCTGACGGAGTGCGGTGAGGTAGGAGAAGGGGTCGGACGCGGTCCGCGGTCCGCCCTGCGTGCCGGCGGCGTCTGCTCCCGGTCGACGCTCCGTCGCGCTCATGGATCCATCCCGACGGGGTGTACCGTTCGGGT
>DATFJS010000122.1:0-3370 GCA_035269045.1 Longimicrobiales bacterium
ACGCCGCGAGGCGGAAACATGGCCCGGTCCGAAGGATTGCGGCTGAACAGGCCCCACTCGGCGTTGCTCGTCGCTCATTTGACTCTGCCAAACTACACTCCTCGCGCCTTGATTGGCACCTGTTCAGACGCAACAGAGCGCACCCCGTAGCGTGAACAGGCCCTAGTCCCGACGCGGTTATCGGGCCGCGGTCGCCTCGTCCGAATCCGAGCCTTCCTCGCGCTTCTCCATCAGTCGGTAGAGCGTCGTCCGATCGACTCCGGCGATCCGGGCGGCGTCGGAGATGTTGCCGTCGGCACGCTCGACGATGTGGTCGAGATAGCGCGCCTCGAAGTCCCGGAGCACTCGCTCCCGCGCCTCGTGATAGCCCAGGTGGAGCACCGAATCGAACTCGAGCTCTCCACCCGGCGGACTCCGGTCACCTCCGGCGTCGAACATGAGATCGTCCGGTCCGATCGTGCTGCCGGGAGCGGTCAGGACGACGAGATGCTCCACGATGTTGCGAAGCTCGCGGACATTGCCTCGAAGGGGCGCCTGCTCCAACGCCCGGATCGCGGCCTCCGAGAAGTCCGGCATCGGCCCGTCCTGCGCCCGGTGATCGCTCCAGAACTCCGACAGGAACTGACGAGCGAGCGGCTCGATGTCCTCGCGGCAGTTCCGCAGCGCCGGAACGTGCGTCGGCACGACCCGCAGGCGGTAGTACAGGTCCTTTCGGAATCGACCCGCCTCCACCGCCTCGAGCGGGTCCGAGTTCGTGGCTGCGAGCACACGTACGTTCACGACCGCGTCGGTCGTCACCGAGCCGACGCGTCGGACGACGCCGTCCTGGAGCACGCGGAGCAGCTTGGCCTGCGTGGCCAGGGGAAGCTCCGTGAGTTCATCGAGGAAGAGCGTGCCACCGTTGGCGGCCTCGAGCAGACCCTTCTTGTCTCGAACCGCCCCCGTGAAGGCACCCTCGACGTGCCCGAACATCTCGGACTCGACGAGCGCCTCCGGAATCGCCGCGCAGTTCACCGCCACGAGCGGTCGTGCGCTCCGGCGGCTGTGGTCGTGGATGTACCGGGCGAGCATTTCCTTCCCGGTTCCGCTCTCCCCGGTGATGAACACCGACGCATCCGTACGCGCAACGCGACGGGCGACATCGAGAAGACTGCGGAACTGGCTGCTCTTCCGCGCATGGAAGGGATCGTCCCCCCCATCCACCGACTCGGTGTTCGTCTCGTCGCTTTCCCGAGCGACGGAAACGGCATGCGCCGCGCGCCCCAGCAGCACCTGGAAGTGGGTCGCGGAAAAGGGCTTCGGGAGATAGTCCCACGCGCCCTGACGCAGGGCTCGGACACTCGTGTCGACCGAAGGGTTGCCCGTCATGATGATGACGATGGCGTCCGGATCGGCGTCCCGCGCGGCGGCGAGCAGATCCAGCCCCGACACCGAATTCATGTAGAGGTCCAGCAGCAGAATTTCGTGCTGCCGGTTCCGGATCAGTTCGAGCGCCCGTTCGGAATCGCCCTCGACCGTGACCCGGTACCCCTCCGATTCGAGAAGCGAGGCACAGCTCTCCCGGAGCGACCGGTCGTCGTCCACGACGAGGACGCGAATGGTCGACCTGAGGTCCGGATCCAGCTCCACGAGTTCGTGGTCGGGATGGTTCGAGGGCATTCCACCAGCACCCAGGCGAGTAGGAGAACGACGTCCAGGAGCCCCACGGCGCGTACGTTCGTTATACGGTGCCTTGGCCATCGAGCGGTACCTGGACGGATTCGCACCCTGGTGCATGCGGCACCGAACGCGCACACCCGTGTGCGCGGCTGCCGAACGCGAGGCGAATCGGGAAGAACCAGCGTCTCCCCGTAGTATCCGACAGGTGTTGCGCTGGCGCAAGTAACCTTCATGTGACGGTGTTGCTCCCTCTCAACACCCGCATGACATGATACGCGCGCATCTTCGGCGTCGGAATGGCCCAACCACGCCCACGAAGCCCGACCGATCCTGCAGGCCGAGGCGGGCACGAGGATTGCACATATGTCCGTGAGAGTGTCAACTTCCCTCCCCGAAGCTCCCGCAGTCTCGCATTGTGCGACATGACGGTACGTCCCGCACCCCTTCCCCACGTCCCTGCCAGGTCCCGTGTCCGAATTCCCAGTTGAAGGCCGCCGTGAATCCGAGGCCGTACGCCCTGCATCCGACTTCTCGTATCAGGAACCGGCCTACCGCTCCTGGGACGAGGACGAGGAGGGCCTGGATCTTCGCCGGGTCTTCGCGGCCATCGCGCGCCGGAAGCTGCTGGTCTTCGTGTGCCTCCTCCTGGGAGCCGCGGCTTCGGTGGTGGCGTGGAACATCGTGCCCGTCAGCTACACGGCGCGTGGTGTCCTTTCCGTCGACGTGGAGACCGGTCCGAACAGCGGCGGTGTGACACCTATCCAGCAGCCGGAGCTGTTCGAGACCACCGCATACCTCGAGCTCTTCGAGACCTCGGCGGTGCTCCTGCCCGTCGTGCTCGACCGGCGGATGTATCTGTCGACCCCCCCGGAGAATCGCCCCTTCTTCGAGACGCTGGGCCTGGACGAGGAGCGCGGGTTCGTGCCGGGGAACTACACCGTCACGGTTCTGCCGGAGGGTGGATGGCAGCTCGAGCACGCGACCCTCGGCGTCGTCGGATCGGGAGCCTTCGGAGAACCGATGGGCGAGGAAGTGGGACTCGTCTTCACACCCGCGCGCGGCGACCTCGCCGACGGTGCGGAGATCGAATTCACCCTCAGGCCTCCCTTCGAGGTCGAGAGGTCGCTCGCGGAGTCCCTCGTGAAATCCACGACGGGGCGGGGCAACTTCATCGACGTCACCTACTCGGGTGTAAACCCGGAGCGGATCACGGAGGTGCTGAACGCCGTTCTCGAGAACCACATCTCGGTCGCGACCCAGCTCAACCGCAGTCGACTCGACGAGCTTCAGATTGCGCTCGAGGAGCAGCTGGTCGCCGCGGAAACGCGCCTCGCAAATGCCGAGCGTGCGCTGGAAGACTTCCGGGTCGAGACGGTGGTGCTCCCCTCCGACCAGGCGACCCCGATCGCCCCGGGCCTCGAGATGACGCGGGACCCCGTCTTCGGAAACTTCTTCCAGATGCAGACGAACCTCGAGGAAGTCCGGCGGGACCGGTCGCGCATCTCCGAGGTCCTGCAGGCGCTGCCCGACACCACGCTCCCGGTGGAGAGCCTGGAGAGCATTCCCTCCGCCGCCGCATCACGCGAGCTCCAGCAGGTGCTCGATGAAGTCGTGACGCTGAGGAGCGACCTTCGACTCCTGAGGGGCCGGTACTCGGACGACTACCCGCCCACGCAGGAGGTTCTGGCCCGACTTCGGACGCTTTCCGAGG
>DATFJS010000123.1:0-6120 GCA_035269045.1 Longimicrobiales bacterium
CGCGGACGCAGGGCGCGCTGGACGCGGTGCTCTACCGGCATCGCTGGGAGCGCGCGAGGAGGGGGTGACGTCGGGCGGTCCCGCTTCGGCCTGCTCGGTTCGCTACCGTGTAGGCCGCGCCGCTAGCGGGCCTCTCGGTAACGTTAACTAAGATCGCTCGGCGGGCCTTGGTCATCCGGCAAGCGAAGCGCGGCGAGGCTGGCCCAGAGTCGTTGCGCCTGGCGCGCACCGAGTTGCCTGTCGCATGATGGGCACCATGACGGACACATTGACCGTGACGACGCCTGGGATTGCTCGCGACACGTCTTCCTCGGTGGACCGCTGATGGATCAGGCTGGCGCGTCGAGGGAGGCGCTCGCGTCCTTCTATCTGGATCATCTGGAGCACGATGTGCTCCCGTTCTGGCTGTCACGTGCCGTCGACGACGAGCGCGGGGGGGTCTTCACCTGCATCGAGAACACGACCGGTCAGCGTGTGAGCGATGACAAATTCGTCTGGTCCCAGGCACGCTGGGCATGGACGATGGCTCACGCTTCCAGACTGGCCGAGCGAGGGGTGCTCCGAGTCGATGCGAATCCGTTGCGCGAGCATGCGCGTCGCACGGCGGACTTCCTTCTCGAGCACGCGTTTCTCGACTCCGGTGCGGTCGCCTACCTCCTTGCTGCGGACGGCTCGAAGAAGGAGTTCATTCAAGGACAGGGGCACGACCTGAGTTTCTTCGCGGACGGCTTCGTGATTCTCGGATTGACGGGCGTGGCTCGTGCGACGCGAGAGAGCGCCTATCTCGAGCGGGCCATCGCGACGTACGACAGCCTGAGAACGCGTCTCGCTCGGGACGCCGTGCGCAGCGAGCCGTATCCGTTGCCGCCGGGTTGCAGAGCCCACGCGTGGCCGATGATCATGCTCAACGTAGCGCAGGAGCTCGAGCGCGCCACTGCGGCGATCGGTCATCCGCGGGCGGACGGCTTCGTCACCGACGCACTGGCCTACATGGACGCGGTTCTCGACGGCTACGTGCGTGACGACGATCTGATCCAGGAGGTGCGCTGCAGTCCGGACACGGGCGACCGCGAGGGGTCGCTGCTGACGCGCCACGTGACTCCCGGCCATGCCATCGAGTCGATGTGGTTCGTGATGGAGGAGGCGGTGCGACACGACCGGCGAGATGCGATAGCGACGGCCGCGCGTGTGATCAAGGCGTCGTTCGGCGCAGGCTGGGATCGACAGCATGGAGGCTTGTTCCGTTACGTCGTGCCCGGCGCGAGCGGCCCGCGCCCGGTCGGGCCGGCGAACGACGCTTTCGAGCGTCTGATCGTGGAGACCTGGGACACGAAGATCTGGTGGCCTCACTCCGAGACCCTCTACGCGACGTTGCTGGCCTCCGACGTGACCGGCGATGGTGAGATGCGCCGCCTCCACGATGTCGTGCACGCGTATACGTTCGCGACATTTCCGAACCCGGATGCCTCCGTGGGCGAGTGGATTCAGATTCGGGATCGGCGTGGGCGCCCGCTCGACAAGGTCGTGGGCCTGCCGGTGAAGGATCCGTACCATCTCACGCGTAACCTGCTGCTGCTCGTCGAGCTGCTCTACGACGGACTCGCGTCCCGCACGACGCTGTCCTGACCCGACGCACGCTCCATACGGATGGGTCGCGACCGCCGCACTGCCACCGTCGGAGGGGCCCGAAACGGCGGTCGGGACTGCTTGACCGGCCCGACGAGGCGTGATACCTTCCGTGCCATAGCGAAATCCGTTATCGCTAACGCCGAGACGCGGCCGCGGTCCGTCTCCGGCGCGTCGTAGCCCTTCTTGGGTACGTCGGGTGGCGCCTTCGACACGGCTCGAGTGGTTCGACCTCCTGTCGTTGGAATCTCCCGTTGCACCGATCGCTTTCTGTCGAAAGGAGCCCGCATGGTGAAGATCACGACGTCGGCCAGGACGACTCCGAGGTGGCGCTGGGGGTGGACCCTCGCAACGGTCGCGCTCCTCGCGCTCGGAACGGCCATGGCCCAGCCCTACAGCGAGGCGCCCTCGCTCGCCGAGCGCGTCGCGGCCGGAGAGCTTCCGCCGGTCGAGGAACGCCTTCCGGACGACCCGCTGGTGATCGAGCCGGTCGACGAGATCGGTCAGTACGGCGGCACGCTGCGGCGCGCCTTCCTCGGGCCCGCCGATGCGAACAACTACGTGCGCGTCGTGTACGACGCCCTGGTTCGATTCGACAGCGAAGGCGCCGAGATCGTTCCCCACATCCTCCGCGACTGGGACGCGTCCGAGGACAACCGGACGTGGACGCTGCACCTGCGCCCCGGCGCCAAGTGGTCGGACGGCGAGCCGTTCACCGCCGACGCCATCATGTTCTGGTACGAAAGCGTGGTTCAGAACGAGGACCTGACGCCCGCGGTGCCGACCTGGCTCCAGAACGCCGACGGATCCCTCGCCTCCTTCATGGCGCTCGACGACTACACCGTGCAGGTGGAGTTCGCCGAGGCGAACACCCTCTTCCTTACCGAGCTCACGTTCCGTGACGGCGCCGACCGCACGCTCGCGATGTTCCTTCCGGGGCACTACCTCGCGCAGTTCCACCCGGAGCACGCCGGTGAGGAAGCGGTCGAGGAGCTCGTCGAAGAGGCGGGCCTGAACGACTGGACGCAGCTGTTCACCTCGCGTGCCACGCCGCCGGACAATCCGGACCGGCCCACCATGGCCGCGTGGGTGCCACACGAGAGCACCGTGTCCGACTCGGTGTTCACGATCCGCCGCAACCCGTACTACATCGGGGTCGACACGGCGGGGAACCAGCTTCCCTACATCGACGACGTCCAATTCCGCTTCTTCGCCGACGCGGAGGCGCTCAACTTCGCGGCGGTCGCCGGCGAGTTCGACTTCCAGGCGCGGCACGTGCAGATGACGAACTACCCCGTGCTGATCGACAACGCGGAACGGTCCGGCTACGAGATCATCACCTGGCCGACGTTCGGCGGGAACGACGCGGCCGTGTGGATCAACCAGAACTACACGATCGACGAGGAGCTCGGCGAGCTGCTCCGCAACCGCGACTTCCGCACGGCGCTCTCCGTCGGGATCAACCGGGACGAAATCCGCGAGTCGGCGTTCCTCGGTCTCGGCGAGCCTCGCCAGCCGGTCGCGGCGCCGTGGCATCCGTACTACCCCGGGGACGAGTACGCCTTCAACGACATCGAGTTCGATCCCGACCGCGCGAACGCGATGCTCGACGAGATCGGGCTCGAGCGCGGTGGAGACGGCACGCGGATGCTGCCCAGCGGCGAGCCGCTCCGCGTCGAGATCTCGGTGGTACCGGCGTTCGGCGAGTGGCCCGACGTCGCGCAGCTCGTCGCTGCCGACTGGGAGCGCTTGGGCGTGGCGACCGACGTCCAGGTCCGCGAGCGCAGCGCGCACTTCACGATGCGCGACAGCAACGAGCTGATCATGGAGATCTGGAACGAGGACACCACCGCGTTCCCGTTCACCGGCAATCCGAAGATCGACCCGCGTAGCGATCCTGCCACCATCTTCGCCGTCGAGAACCGGACCTGGCTCAATACCGGTGGCGAGAGCGGCTGGGAGCCGGAAGGCGCGATCGCGCGCATCGTGGAGATCATCGACACGGCCAAGACGGTCGGCGTCGACGCGCAGATCGAGCTCGCGCAGGAACTCGGCCGGATCATCGGCACCGAGCACTTCGCGATCGGCACCGTCGGCCTCACCCCGATGATCCAGGGCGTCGTCGTGAAGAACCAGGACCTCATGAACGTGCCGGCCCTGGTCGCGAACGACTGGCCGCTGCGCACGCCTGGCGACGCGCGGCCGGAGCAGTTCTTCTTCCGCCGCTGAGCGCTTGACCTCACGGCCCCACGCGTCCGGATCCCCACGGGGATCCGGACGTCCCTCACCGCCACCGTGACGCCGCGCACCGTGGCCTCGTCCTCCGACCGGCGCACGTCGGGCGGTTCCGACACGGAGTCTGGATGCACTGGTTCATTCTCAAGCGCCTGCTGGTCTTCCCGATCCTGATCTTCATCTTCTCGATCATCGCCTTCGTGCTCATCCAAGCACCACCGGGCGACTATCTCACCAGCTACATCGCCGAGCTCGCGCAAGGCGGCACGACGATCGGACAGGAAGAGATCGACGCGCTTCGGCGACAGTTCGGACTGGATCGACCCCTCTACGTCCAGTACGGCATTTGGGTTTCCAATCTTCTGCAAGGCGATCTGGGCTACTCGTTCGAGTGGAGGCGCTCGAACGCCGAGCTGATCGGCGAGCGCCTGATGCTCACCCTGGCTCTCACCACGCTGTCCCTCCTGTTCACGTGGGCGGTGGCGATCCCGATCGGCATCGTGTCGGCTACCCGGCAGTACTCGGTCGTCGATTACGTCTTCACGGTCCTCAACTACATCGGCCTGGCCACCCCCAACTTTCTCTTGGCGCTGGTCCTGATGTGGCTCGCGTTCGACAACCTCGGGATCAGCGTCACCGGTCTGTTCAGTCCCGAGTTTCAGAACGCTCCCTGGAGCTGGGCGCGCTTCGGGGACATGATGAGCAAGATCTGGCTGCCGATGATCGTGCTGGGGACGGCCGGCACCGCGCAGATCGCGCGCGTGGTACGCGCCAACCTCCTCGACGAGCTCGGCAAGCCGTATACGGAGATGGCCCGGGCCAAAGGCCTCCCGGAGTGGCGGCTGGTCCTGAAGTACCCGACTCGCGTCGCGATCGCGCCGGTCGTGAGCACGCTCGGTTGGTACTTCCCGCAGCTGCTCTCCGGAGGGTTGGTCGTCGCGGTGGTCATGAGCCTCCCCACCATCGGCCCGCTGCTGCTGCGTGCACTGATCGGGCAGGACATGTACCTCGCGGGCACGATCATCCTGATCTATAGCGTCCTCACATTGATCGGCACGCTCGTCAGCGACATCTTGCTCGCGCTCCTCGATCCTCGCATTCGAATGGACGGTGCCTGAGATGGCGGTGCCTGAGACGGCGGCGCCCGCGCGCGCGGAGCGTACCGACAACGTCTACGTTGCGCCGGCCTGGAAGATGACCTGGTGGCGTTTTCGCAAGCACAAGCTCGCCGTGTTCAGCCTCTGGATCGTCGGCCTGATCGCCTTGATCTCGCTCGTTCCACACTTCTTCGCGACGACCGATCCGCACGCGACCAGCGCTCGCCGGGCGTACATCCCCGTGCAGCCCGTGCGATTCGTCCACGAGGGCAGGCCGGCGTTGCCGTTCGTCTACGGCGTCGTCGGCGAGAGGAACCAGCGCACGTTGCGGATGGAATGGGTCGTCGACGAGGAGCTGCGACGCCCGCTCCGGCTCTTCGCGCGGGGTCACGAGTACCGGCTGCTCGGTCTGATCCCGAGCGATCTGCACCTCATCGGCTTCGCGAACCTGGCGGAGGGCGAGCCGACACCGGCCCTGTTGGGCACCGATCGTCTGGGGCGCGATCAGTGGTCGCGCCTGATGATCGGCACACAGATCTCGATGTCGATCGGCCTCGTCGCCGTCGCGCTCAGCACCCTGCTCGGGATCTTGCTGGGCGGAATCTCCGGCTACTTCGGCGGCCTCACCGACAACGTCATCCAGCGGGTGATCGAGCTGTTGCAGGCGTTGCCGCCCATCCCGGTCTGGCTCGCGCTGTCGGCCGCACTTCCCCGCACCTGGCCGGTCACGCTCGTCTACTTCGCGATCACCGTCATCCTGGCGCTGTTGGGATGGACCCGCCTGGCGCGCGAGGTACGTGGTCGCTTCCTGTCGCTCCGCGAGGAGGACTTCGTCACCGCCGCCCGCCTGGTGGGCGCCAGTCGGGCGCGCATCATCTTCTCGCACATGGTTCCGTCGTTCGCCAGCCACATCATCGCGGCCGTGACGCTGGCGATTCCGCTGATGATCCTCAACGAGACGTTCCTCAGCTTCCTCGGACTGGGCATGCGGCCCCCCGCCATCAGCTGGGGCGTGATGCTCCAAGAGGCGCAGAACCTCCAGTCCGTCGTCAACGCACCGTGGCTCCTGCTGCCAGGAGTGTTCGTGATCATCACGGTGCTCGCCCTCAACATTCTCGGAGATGGCTTGCGCGATGCAGCAGACCCCTACTCCAACTGAGCG
>DATFJS010000124.1:0-2388 GCA_035269045.1 Longimicrobiales bacterium
CGTGTTGAGCCGGACGTCGAGGCGCTTCGCGATCTCCTTGGTGCTCCGCCGGTCGGCCAGGAGGAGTGCGACTTCGGCCTGGCGGCGGGTGAGGCCGTGCCTTTCGACCAGCGTGCGGATCGACGGGCGGGCAAGTCGGTCGAGCATTGACCCGAAATTCCACGAATCACGACCTTCGACCACCTTCCCGCGCTCCACTCGGAACTTCGTGAGACCGTACTCCTCGATCTCGCGACCGGACGGTGGAATCCCGACGAGCGGACCGTCATGGGTTCCCGTCAATTTCCAGTCGACCACGGCCCGGTCCCCGTCGACCACGATGTCCTGGATGTGGATACGCAGATCCGAGAAGGCGCCGAGAAGCTGGCTCTGGAATCCGAGGAAGTCCTCGAGAGCGAGCGGGGGAAGACCCTCCATGAAGCCGATGAAGTCGCGTCCCCACAGCTCTCTCGCTGTAGCGGGATTCCGCCGATTCCAGATCTCCTCGAACCATCGCTCCGCGACCGCACGCGTCTCCTGTTCGATTTCGTCCACGACCTGCTCCTTCCGAATCGCTCACGAGTTCATCGGTCACCAACGCATTAATGAGGCAGATTCCTACGCGGGTGCCAGCACTTTATTTGCGCGGACAGCAGCCCGAGGAGTTGTGGCGGGTAATGCTCGAGCGTCGCGCGGCTGCAGAACTCCCGCATGGTGCATTTTGCGTCATGCGTAGCTCGAGGGCCGTCCCACATATTGGCGGACGTACATGAAGAGCCCTTCACCGGAGTCCGCTCATGCCCGCCCTCGTCGCCCGGATCCAGCGAACCGTTCCGCTGCTGCTCGCACTGCTCGTCCCCGTCGCGTTCATCGCGTGTGAAGCGGAGGACCCCGTCGCCCCGACCGATCTCGTATCCTCAACCGCCGACGCCAAGGGCGGGAACGGGAAGGGTGGAGGACCGGGTGGAGGAGGCGACGACGGGGGTGGAGACTCGGGCGGCTCCGCACCCGCTATCGCCGGCGCTCTGGTTCCCGGGATCTCACCCAGCACCGAGCGACTCTCGATGCTGGACGTCGGCGGGGATTACCTGACGGGCCGGATCACGAACGCTTCCGAAGATTGCGGTTTCGTGTACAGCATCACCGACAAGACGTACGAGTGTGTGGTGATTCCAGACGCTGCGGACGGTTCGGTCTGGATCTACGGCGTCCGGCCAGACGGAAAACTCGCCGCATCGTACACCGCGATCGATGGAATCGACCGGACGGCGGTGTTCGAGATGGGAACCACTTCTTCCCTGTCGCAGGCCAACCTGACAGCGACCACGACGATCAGCCCGCCGGACACCTACACCCGCATCATGCCCGCCAGTCGCAGGCCCATCAACGCGGGCGGTCAGATTCTCGTCCGAGTCCGGCGGGACCTTCCCGATCAACCCGGACCCTGGCGGCTGGGGGTCGTGAGCGCAGACCTCAGCACTGTCACCATGACATCCGGCGACGAGTACGAGTACATGTACGCGCTCGGACTGTCGGACGACGGGTTCGGCCTCGCGAACGCCGATGAGTTCGGGCGGGGTGATCCGGTCGTGGGGAGCTGGTCGCTGGACGATGGCACCCGCCTGGTGCGTGTATCCGGGACGGGGGGGCGGAGCGGAGGCATCGTGTCCGGCGTCTTCGAAGGCACAGGGTCCGGCTTCTATGGGAGGACATCGGACGGACGTCCGGCAGTCTGGGCCACTCCCAACAGCTCACCCGTCGCCGTGGCCGATCTCGACCTCGAGCCCTTCGGGCACGACGACGGCGGACGGATCTTCGGCAGGGTGCAGGTGAACGGAAACAAGCCCTGGCGAGCCTTCTGCGTGAATCCGACCAGCGGGCTCGTGACCGAGCTCCTGCCGCCCCCCGGATACGACCGAGTCTCGAGAGTCAGAGGTTCGAGCGGCTCGGTCGTGTTCGGGAATGTGGGCGATGACGGCACGGGAACGCGCGGCATCGCGCAGTGGGATCTCTCCGAGGCGGAGGGCGGCTGCTGAAGGCCCTGCGCTGACAGGATCGAGCCGGTCCACGCGACGGGGGGCCGCGACGGGCTTCCTCACGCTCGTCTGAATCGAAGGGCAGGGATCGGCGGCTCCGAGTGTTCCGCCTGGCCGAAGTCAGGCCGCTCCGTCCGGCGAATGAGGGCCACCGGGTCGAACATCCACCTTGCCGATGGCGTCCGCCACCCCGTCCCGGCCATTGAGCGCGAGCCTCCGCAGAACGGCCTGGACGTGACGGCGGGCCGTGTTGAGTCGGACGTCGAGACGCTTCGCGATCTCCTTGGTGCTCAGCCGGTCGGCCAGGAGCAGGGCGACCTCGGCCTGGCGGCGGGTGAGGCGGTGCCGCTCCACCAATGTCTCCACCGGGGGG
>DATFJS010000125.1:0-3726 GCA_035269045.1 Longimicrobiales bacterium
GGAGAAGAAGCGCGCTTCACCCTTGATCAGGGTTCGAAGCTGGAGCGAGTCCACGCCCTGTACGAGGTCCGCGAGGTATCGTCCGATGGTCCGGTCCGGGACGACGGCCTCGTCGAGCCCGAGCTCCTGGCAGAGCTCCTCGAAGTCGCGCGAGTCGATTCGTGGAATCACGCGCGGGAAGCCGAGCGACCTGCCCACCAGGCAGGCGAGAATGTTGTCCTGGTCCTCCCCCGTGAGGGCGATCAGGACGTCGGACCCCTCGGGGTCGGTCTCCCTGAGGACCTCGGGCCGCGTCGCGTCGCCCTGGAGGAAGCTCACGTCCAACGAGTCCTCCAGATCCTCGATCCGCTCGGGATCGCTCTCCACGACGATGACGTCGTGACCACGACCCACCAGCAGGTCGATCATGTCGACGGCGGCGCTCGAGGTTCCGATGACGACGATTCTCATGAAGTGCTCCTTCGTCTGCCGATCCACGTGCCGGGGGCGACCAGCACGAGCATCGCGATGAGTTCAAGGCGCCCCACGAGCATCGCGACGGCCAGGAGGAGCTTGAGTGGCACCTCGAGACCCGCCGACACCACACCGGTGCTGAGTCCGACCGTCGCCGTCGCCGACACGACGTCGAAGAGCGCGTCGAGGGGGGCATACCCGAAGGCCGCGAATGCGAGCCACACCGTACCGATCAGCAGGACCCAGCCGAAGGCGAGTCCGAGGATGCGGCGTGCCTCCTCCGGTTCGATCTTCTGACCCGCGATCCGGGGCACCCAGACGGCTCGCCTGGGCATGCCCGTCCGAATCACGCGTCGTCGGATCGTCCCCAGGACCATGAGGAATCGCGCCTGCTTCAGGCCACCGGCACTCGACCCGACCGATCCACCCACGAACATCGCCCCCAGCAGGACGATCTTCGACGCGGGAGTCAGGCTCCCGACCGACCACGTTGAAAAGCCGGCGGTGCTCTGCGCGGAGGCCGCCGTCGCCAGAGCATTCCCCATGCCCGCCGCGCCCGAGGCGGAGCCCGCGAGCCACTCGAACAGGAAGACGAGCATCGCAGCGAGGCCGACCATGGCGAGCAGCGATCGGAGCTGCACGTCCTCGATCGCCGTCTTCCACGAATCCCGGACCGTCCGATGGATCGTGACGAACGACATCGCGCCCAGAACGCACAGCACGAGAACCGCGACCCGCACGGGCACGCCGAAGGCCGACAGGCTTTCCGAGGAGCTCGAGAAGCCGCCGGTCGACACGGCCGCCAGGGCATGCAGCAGGGCGTCGAAGGGGCCGGCCCCGAGGACCCACAGCGCGACGACTCCCCCCACGGTGAGCACGACGTAGATAGCCAGCACACGTCGGCCGTGCGCACGCATGCCTCCGAGCGGATCGTCGTCGTCCTCCTCCATCCCGGCGATCCGGTTCACCAGATGGCCCCGGCCGAGCATCGCGGACGCCAGCGTGACGAAGCCGAGCCCCCCGTACCACTGCGCCCACGCCCGGTTGAAGCGGAGGGACGCGCTCGCGGAACCCGGATCGGCCACGACGGTGAGACCGGTCGTGGTGACCCCCGAAACCGCCTCGAAGATCGCGTCGAAGGCGCCGAGGCCGGCACTCGACATCGACACCGCCGCTCCCGTCGCCGCGAGCACGAAGCCACCCGCGGTGATCACGAGGGCCTCGTTCTCCTGCATGCCATCGGCCTTGAAACGACGCGACGCGGCCCGACCCACGACCGCCATCGTCGTCGCGACCCCCGCATGGACCGCGGCCTCGGACCACGAACCCGCGATCAGCGCCACCAGAACGGGCGGAATGCCGAGCACCCCCAGCAGCATCCCGATCTGCCCGAGATGGTGAAGCACGACGCGCGGCCGCACGGAGTAGACCAGAGCGTCCGGACGAGAACTCAGAGCAGTACCTCCGCGAAGTCGACATCTTCCGAAGCCAGCACGAACGCGGTGGTGGGAAGGCCGTCGGTGAGTTCCTGCATGCGCTGGTAGTACGCTCCGAAGTCGTCGACGGTGTCGGGCGCGGCCATGCCCATGAGCACCAGGTCGGCATCCGCGGAGGCGGTCCGCAGGCGCTCGGGAAACTCGTGCCGCTCGCCGACGAGCACCTCGATCTCCGCGCCGATCCGGAGATTGCTCACGATGCGGTGGAGGTTCGCCTCCGCCGCGTCGGCCGCACGCTGGTCGGGGACCATCAGCTTCACGTTGAGGGTGGCGCTCCTCCACTCGATGCTCGTCCGGAGGAGGTAGCCGAGGATCATCATCAGGCCGCCGTTCTTCTGGAGTCCGCCCCACCAGACGTCGATCCGTCGATGCTCGCCGTACCCACGCTCCGGATTGTGCCGCAGCACCATCACGTTTCGGCGCAGCTCATGGATGGTCCGGATGGTGTCGCAGTAGGACTCGAGGTGCTCGGGCTTCGAGGTCGCGCCCATCAGCACGGTGTTGGGCACCAGCGGCCCGAACCCGTAGGTGCGGACCAGCTGCTCCATGCCGGCATGAGGCCCGTCCGCCTCCTCGACCCGGACCAGAGAGACGATGCCGCGGCGGCTCAGGTAGTCGCGGATCCGCTCCTCCATGTCGGACCGCGCGCCGGTGCCGCGCGAGCCCTCCGGGATCACCGTCGCCGTGGTCATCAGCGCCCGGCCGTGGGTCAGCGCCTTCGCCAGCTCGACCTGGTGCCACCGCCCCGACGGAGCGCCGGACATCACGAGCAGATTCGGGCGCCAGTTCTTGGCGTCCATCTCGTGTCCCTCCATGCGGAGGAGCACGCCGCGGGCGAGCGAGAGCAGCACGCCCTTCCGGACATCTCCCCACGTGCTCCGGAGCTCGCGGCTGCGCAGCCACACGAACACGCCCGCGATCACGATCGCCGCCGCGATCGTCGCGACCGGATTGATCAGGAGCATGATCGCCGCACACCCGCCGGCACCCAGGAGCGAGAGGGACCAGTGCACCCGGAAGGAGGGGCGGAACGAGGGACTCCGGAGCATGCTCTCGAGCCCCGCGCCCAGGTTCACCGTGAGATACGACGCCAGGAAGAACATCGTCAGGATCGGCGCGATCACGTTCAGTTCGCCGAGGCTGACCGCCGCCAGGGCGACCCCCAGGGTGACGATCGTGCCCACCCGGGGTTCGTCGTCCGGCCCGCTCCCGCGCCCCAGGATCCGCATCCAGCGCGGCAGCACACCGTCCCGCGCGAGCGCCTGCAGCACCCGCGGGGCCCCGAGAATGCTTCCGAGCGCACTCGAGAGAGTCGCGCCCCAGACGCCGAGGAGGATGGCGTCCCCCCACCATGCGATCTGCCGCATCACCAGCGGATCGGAGATGAGCGTCTGCGGGTCCGCACGCGTCGAGAGAATGATCGGCAGCGTCATGTAGACGACGTAGCCCACCCCGAGCGCCGCCAGCGTGCCCCGGGGGATCGACTTCGCGGGATCCTTCAGATCGCCGCTCATGTTCACGCCCGCCTCGATTCCCGTGACCGCCGGGAAGAAGACGGCCAGCACCACCCAGAACCCGGCGACCGGATTCTCGGCCGGCGCGAGCTGGATGGTCGTGTCGTCGATGGGACTGCCGAACAGGAAGGAGACGAGCGAGATGCCGATCGCCGCCATGATGAAGTACTGGGCCTTGATCACGGTTCGGGCGCTGACGATCGCCAGGATCGCGACCAGGATCGTGGTGACCGCCGCCAGCAGCGTCTGGTCGACCCGGGGGA
>DATFJS010000126.1:0-7705 GCA_035269045.1 Longimicrobiales bacterium
CATCTTCGATCCCTCCGTCTGGAACGAGGTCCCCGGCTTCGAAGAGCTGACCGACGTCACGTACCACCGCTCCACCGACGAGCGGACGGTACGGATCGCCATCGATCGGCCCGAGTGCCGCAACGCCTTCCGCCCGCGGACCGTCGACGAGCTCTACCGGACGCTCGAGCACGCGCGTACGTCGTCGAAGGTCGGGTGCGTGCTGCTGACCGGGAACGGCCCCTCACCGAAGGATGGTGGCTGGGCCTTCTGCTCCGGCGGAGATCAGCGGATCCGGGGTGCGGACGGATACCGGTACGAGGGCGAGGAGGGGGACGTCGACCCGGCCCGACTCGGGCGGCTCCACATCCTCGAGGTGCAGCGGCTGATCCGGTTCATGCCGAAGGTCGTGATCGCGGTGGTACCCGGGTGGGCCGTCGGCGGGGGACACAGCCTGCACGTGGTGTGCGACCTCACGCTGGCCAGTCACGAGCACGCGCGCTTCAAGCAGACCGACCCGGACGTTGCGAGCTTCGACAGCGGCTACGGATCGGCGTATCTGGCCCGGATGGTCGGGCAGAAGCGAGCCCGCGAGATCTTCTTCCTGGGGTTCGAGTACACGGCCGACGAAGCGCTCGAAATGGGCATGGTCAACGCCTCGATCCCGCACGCCGAGCTCGAGGCGACCGCGCTCGAGTGGGCCGCTACCATCAACTCGAAGAGCCCGACCGCGATGCGGATGCTCAAGTACGGGTTCAACCTGGTGGACGACGGCCTCGTGGGGCAGCAGATGTTCGCAGGGGAGGCCACCCGCCTCGCGTACGGAACGGACGAGGCTCGGGAGGGGCGGGATGCCTTCGTGGAGAAGCGGGAGAAGGACTTTTCGCGCTTCCCCTGGCACTACTGATCGCGGGCCGGTGGGCGTGGAGCGGCCGACGTCGGCGGCCGAGCGCTCCCCTCACGGCCTCGGCGGGGGAGGCGGGTCCGGTCAGCGGGCGAGCCGCCGCGCGTACCAGGCCACCCACCGGTTCGAGCCGCCGAAGAACCGCGTCCAGAGGTAGATCGACTTGACCTCCTTCCTCGTGATCTTCGTCTCCTCCTCGAACACGTTCGGGTTCTTCCGGCTGATGGCGAGGGTCCGGACGGCGAAGAGGTAGGGGAGGAGGCAGAACAGCCGGATGCCCCGCTCCCGGCGCGGGATCACCGCGATGTAGTCCTGCGCGGCCGCGAGATGCGCCTCCGCCTTGGGGACGAGCCGGTCGAGGATCTCGATTTCCATCGCGCGGGTGCGGCGTCCCTCCTCGAACAGCTCGCCCGGGAGCATCCGGCCCGGCACGTACTCGTCGGGCACGAACACCCAGCCGCGCTCCCAGTCCGAGTGAAGCCCCCGAATCACGTTCACCGTCTGGAGGGCGAGCCCGAACTCGCGGCCCAGCACCATCATGTCGTCCCGGCGCGCCTCGACCTCGGGAATCCGGTCCGCGAAGAGCTCCGTCAGGAGCCAGCCCACGCGGCCCGCGACCTCGTGCATGTAGTCGTCGAGGGCGGCCTCGTCGGGGATGTCCGGGCCTCGGAGCGCCCAGCGCGCCATGCCTTCCGTCGAGTCGGTCACGTGACGGCCGATGATGTCGCGCGCGACCGGCCGCATGTTCCGGAAGCCGTCGAGCACGAGACGGACATTCCGGGCGACGAGTGCGTCGGGCGTCTGGTCGGGGACGGCGACCAGTACCTCTTCGAGTTCGTCCACCGGCTCCTCGCCCCGGAGCACGCGCACCCAGGATGCCAGGAGTGGCGCCTTCCGGTCCGGCGGCATGGACTCGTTGTCCTCCAGATAGTCGGAGACCCGCAGCAGCAGGTACGCGATCTCGATCTCGGAGCGGAGAGGCTCGGGGAGCAGATCGATCCCGATGGCGAAGGTACGGCTCGCCGCGTGCAGGAGCTCGTTCAACGTGGGGCCGTCGGCCCCGTCGCGATGGGTCGTGGACATGGTGCCGGAAGGTAGCATCGGCAGGGATTCCTGTCAGAGGCGGAGACCTCCGCCGGGGGGCGCCCCGCACAAGGGTCACGGCGGCGCATCCGGGCGTTGACGACGGCCCCCCCCGCCATGACATTAGGTGCTGGTTGTTAGCACTCGACCCGAGAGAGTGCTAACGCGAGAGAACCTCGGGTAACTCGCACCATCAACGGAGGCAGAAGGCAATGTCGTCTGCTGCAGAGAAGATTCGCCCGCTCGCGGATCGCGTCGTCGTGAAGGCGCTGGACGAGAGCGAGCAGATGCGGGGTGGCCTGTACATCCCCGATACCGCAAAGGAAAAGCCCCAGCAGGGTGAGATCGTCGCCGTCGGCCCGGGCAAGCTGTCCGAGCAGGGCGAGCGGCTCGAGCCGGAGGTCCAGGTCGGTGACACGGTGCTGTACGGCAAGTACAGCGGCACCGACGTGACCGTCGACGGCGAGGAGTTCCTGATCCTCCGCGAGGCAGATGTTCTCGCGGTCATCGGGTAACTCGATCCACTCACGCTTCAGAAGCTCACGTACTTCAGCACAACGCTGACAGGAGATAAGAATGGCAAAGGATCTCGATTTTGATATCGAGGCCCGCACCCGGCTGAAGGCCGGTGTGGACAAACTCGCTCGGGCGGTGAAGGTCACCCTCGGGCCGAAGGGCCGGAACGTCGTACTCGACCGCAAGTTCGGTTCCCCCACGGTCACCAAGGATGGTGTCTCTGTGGCCAAGGAGATCGAGCTGGAGGATCCGGTCGAGAACATGGGCGCCCAGATGGTCAAGGAGGTCGCTACCAAGACCTCCGACAATGCCGGTGACGGCACCACGACCGCGACCGTGCTCGCGCAGGCGATCTTCGGTGAGGGCCTCAAGAATGTGACCGCGGGTGCGAACCCGATGGGCATCAAGCGGGGCATCGAAGCCGCCGTGGCGAAGGTCGTGCAGGAGCTCCAGTCGCTCTCGCAGGAGACCTCGGGCAAGAAGGAGATCGCCCAGGTCGGCGCGATCTCGGCCAACAACGATCCGGAGATCGGCGACCTCATCGCCGACGCGATGGACAAGGTCGGAAAGGACGGCGTCATCACGGTCGAGGAGGCTCGTGGCCTCGAGACCACGCTCGACACCGTCGAGGGCATGCAGTTCGACCGCGGCTACCTCTCGCCGTACTTCGTGACGGACACGGAGCGGATGGAGACCGTCCTCGAGGATCCGATGATCCTCATTCACGACAAGAAGATCTCGTCGATGAAGGACCTCCTTCCGGTCCTCGAGAAGGTCGCCCAGACGGGCAAGCCGCTCCTCATCATCGCCGAGGACATCGAGGGCGAGGCGCTCGCTACACTCGTGGTGAACAAGCTGCGTGGCACGCTGAAGGTCGCGGCCGTGAAGGCGCCGGGCTTCGGTGACCGCCGCAAGGCCATGCTTCAGGACATCGCGATCCTCACGGGTGGCCAGGTCGTCTCGGAAGAGGTCGGCTTCAAGCTCGAGAATGCGGTCCTCAGTGACCTCGGAACCGCCAAGCGCGTCACGATCGACAAGGACAACACGACGATCGTCGACGGCGCGGGCGACAAGGACAAGATCAAGGGGCGGATCGAGGAGATCCGCGTCGCGATCGACAAGTCGACGTCCGACTACGACAGCGAGAAGCTCCAGGAGCGGCTCGCGAAGCTCGCCGGTGGTGTGGCCGTCATCAACGTCGGCGCCGCGACCGAGACCGAGATGAAGGAGAAGAAGGCCCGGGTCGAGGACGCGCTGCACGCGACGCGCGCAGCGGTCGAAGAGGGCATCGTGCCCGGCGGTGGTGTGGCGCTCCTGCGCGCACAGTCCGCACTCGAGGGCTTCACGGTCGAGCGTGCGGACGAGCAGGTCGGCGTGGACATTCTGCGCCGGGCGCTCGAAGCTCCGATTCGCCAGATCGCCACGAATGCCGGCGTCGAGGGATCGATTGTCGTGCAGAAGGTGCGCGAAGCGAAGAAGGGCTCGCACGGATACAACGCGCTGACCGACGTCTACGAGGATCTCGTCGAGGCCGGCGTGATCGATCCGACCAAGGTCGTGCGCACCGCGCTTCAGAACGCCGCGTCGATCGCCGGACTGCTTCTCACGACCGAAGCGGTCGTGGTGGACAAGCCGGAAGACAGTGACGGTGGCGGCGGTGGCGGCATGCCCGGCGGCATGGGCGGCGGCATGGGCGGAATGTACTGATCCGTCCCGCCGACACCTCGGCGCGCCCATGACGGGACGCGTCGACCGGGGACATCCCCGGTGACAGCACGAGAAACGGTCCGGTTCCTTCGGGAGCCGGGCCGTTTTTCGTAGGGGTGGCTCGTGGGCGTTCTCCGTCGGCCCCGGCGTGTTACCTTCCGGGTCACGAGGCCGGCCCGCACGTAGGCGGGGCGGTCGGCGACCCGAAGCACCGATCCCAATGTCCGACATGATTCGCATCACGCTGCCCGACGGGAGCGTGAAGGAGATGCCCGCGGGGTCCACCGCGGGAGACGTCGCCGCGTCCATCGGCCCCGGCCTGGCGAAGGCTGCGGTTGCGGCCGTGGTCGACGGCGAAACGATCGACCTCATGCGCCCCCTCGAGGATGGCACGGAGCTGACCATCCTCACCGAGCGGGACGACGCGGCGCTGCCGGTACTTCGGCACTCCGCGGCCCACATTCTGGCCACGGCGGTGCGTGAGCTGCGCCCGGAGGCCGCGATCGGATTCGGGCCGGCCATCGACGAGGGCTTCTACTACGACTTCGACGTCGACGAGCCCTTCACGCCGGACGATCTCGAGCGCTTCGAGAAGGTCATGGACGAGGTGATCGAGGCCGACCAGCCCTTCGAGCGGCGTGTGGTCACGACCGACGAGGCGCGGGAGCTGTTCTCCGACGACCCACTCAAGCTCGAGCGGCTCGAGGAGTTCGACGAGGACGAGGTGATCACGGTCTACGAGAATGGGCCGTTCCTCGATCTCTGCCGAGGCCCGCACGTCCCGAGCACGGGGCGCCTGAAGAACTTTCGGCTGCTCTCGACCGCGGGTGCCTACTGGCGAGGCGACGAGCGCCGCCAGATGCTGCAGCGGATCTACGGAACGGCCTTCTTCGGAAAGAAGGACCTCAAGAAGCACCTGGTCCGTCTGGAGGAGGCGAAGAAGCGCGACCATCGCGTCTTGGGGAAGCAGCTCGACCTCTTCTCCACCGATTCGCGGGTCGGCTCCGGCCTCATCCTGTGGCACCCGAAGGGCGCAACCCTCCGGATGGAGATCGAGAACTTCGAGCGCGAGCTCATCCTGCGACACGGCTACGAGCTCGTGTACACGCCGCACGTCATGAACGAGCGGCTCTTCGAGATCTCCGGTCACCTCGAGAACTTCGCCGAGAACATGTTCGGCGCCATCGAGATCGAGGGCTCCCGCTACCGTCCCAAGCCGATGAACTGCCCCGGGCACATCGCGATCTTCGAGTCGGGACAGCGCTCCTATCGGGATCTGCCGATCCGGATGGCGGAATTCGGGACGGTCTATCGGTACGAGCGTTCGGGTGTCCTGCACGGGATGCTGCGGGTGCGCGGCTTCACGCAGGACGACGCCCACGTCTTCTGCACGCCGGAGCAGGTGGGCGGGGAGATCGAGCGGCTGCTGGATCTGGTCGACGAGATGCTTGAGACCTTCGGGTACCCCTACACGATCGAGCTCGCGACCAAGCCCGAGAAGGCGCTGGGTGCGGACGAGGACTGGGAGAACGCCGAACGCGTGCTGGCGGATACGCTGGATGCGCGCGGCGTCGAGTACACGATCGACCAGGGCGGGGGCGCGTTCTACGGCCCGAAGCTCGACTTCAAGCTCATCGACGCGATCGGCCGGAAGTGGCAGGGCCCCACGGTGCAGCTCGACTTCAACCTCCCCGAGCGGTTCGACATGGAGTACGTCGGCGAGGACAACGAGGCACATCGGCCCGTAATGCTGCACCGCGTGCTGGTCGGCTCGATGGAGCGGTTCGTGGGCGGGCTCATCGAGCACTACGCCGGAGCCTTCCCGACGTGGCTGGCCCCGGAGCAGGTGCGTGTCCTCCCGATCTCGGAGCAGTTCACGGACGAGGCGCAGGAGTTCGTCCACGAACTCGTCGGCGCGGGGGTCCGGGCGACGCTCGACCATCGGGACACGCTCGGGTCCCGGATCCGCGACGCGGAGCTCAGGAAGGTCCCCTACATGGCCGTGATGGGCGAGAGGGAGATCGAGGCCGGCACGGTGGCGGTGCGGCGGCGTGGCGAGGGCCGGAAGCAGGACATCATGGCCCGTGAGGAGTTCATGGATCACATCCGGCGCGAGATCGACGCGCGCGCGCTGGGGGACTCGATTTCGGCGGGAGAGTGACATGAGACAGACGAATCGCATGAACGACACTCGGAGATTCCCCGTGGGGGTACTTCTGGTTCTCGTTGCGCTCGGGCTGACGTCGGCGATCCCCCTCCAGGCGCAGGACGTGACCTGGGAGGGGAGCGTCTGGTCGAGGTTCGAGGGGAGGGACGTGGATGGCGGCGAGGAGAGCGCGTTCACCGTGATGCAGACGCGGCTCGGCGCGACCGGCGTCTTCAGCCCGCTCGTGCGCATGTACGTGCAGGCGCAGGACGTGCGGACCTGGGGCGATCCCGCGTCGTCCTCTCCCGTGCCAGGGAGGTTCGACGTGCACCAGGGATACCTGGAGCTGGGGCGCTTCGAGGACACGCCGGTCTGGCTGCGTATCGGGCGACAGGAGTACGAGGTCGCCTTCGGTCGGTTGCTGGGAACTCCGATCTGGGCGCCCGGAAACCGCAGCTACGACGGTGTTCGGGCCGCCGCACCCATCGGCTCGGGAGCCCGCCTGGAACTGTTCGGCTTCCAGATCACGGAATCCGAGACCGAGGTCGGCGAGTTCGACGAGTATCTGGCCGGTGCGTGGGCGGAGTTCGATCTCGGCGACGCGCGGACTCTGCACGTGTTCGGACTGCACGATCGCGACAACGCGGATCTGAGTACGGCCCGGAACACGCTCGGGGCGGAGTACGTCGCCACCACCGGACCGGTGCGGTACCGGATCGAAGCCGCGGTGCAGGCGGGCACGGTGGACGAACTCGACGTCTCGGACGCGAGCCTTCTCGCCGCATTCGCCTCGGTGCCCTTCGCCGACGGCCGTGGCTCGCTCGGCGTCGGATACGATCGTTACGACGGTGATGCGACACCCGGAGCGGGGGAGACGGCGGGCTTCTCCGACCTCTTCGGGCGCAACCACCGATTCCTCGGGTTCGCGGACATCTTCAACGATCCCCGTGCGAATACGGCGGGACGCGGCCTCACGGATCTGGACCTGAGGGCCACGTGGGCCGTTCGCGACGGTCTGGTGCTGCGGGCCGACTGGCATCGCTTCTCGCTGGTCGACGCGTCCGGATTCGACGACGGCAGGCTGGCCGACGAGATCGACGTGCAGCTCATGGGGCCGCTCATCGACGGCCTCGACATCCGGGCGGGGGGATCCTGGATCGACGCCGGGGAAGCGCTCGCTGCCCTGGGCGTGTCTCCGGGGGATCAGATCTTCGGCTACGTCCAGCTCAGCGCTGGGTTCTGACCGGCGTTGACGCCGGGGCGCGGCCTTTAGACATTTGGATCTACCCCCGACGGGGGCACAGACAACAAGGAAGTGGACCGTGTGCGACGCGGTCCCACCCCACGATTCCCACTCGACGGGATCTCCC
>DATFJS010000127.1:0-3485 GCA_035269045.1 Longimicrobiales bacterium
CCGTTCGCCACACCTGGTCGCGCCACGCGATCTCGCGAACGGCACCTGCGTTCACAGATCGGACGCGGCCGACCGTCGGGCCACCTGGAGGTGTCCCAGTCACGTGCTCGTGCATTCGGACTCAGCGGTGCTGGTCGATGAGGATCGGATTTCCGTCCGGGTCCTCGAGAACGATGTGGGCCGGTCCCTCGGAGCCTGGCTCCGGGCGTTCGATGAGCTCCAGCCCGGCTGCCTCGAGCCGGTCCGCGATCTCACGCACATCCGTGAACTCATCGAGGTCCTGCGCGCTCTGATCCCAACCGGGATTGAAGGTCAGGATGTTGTTCTCGAACATCCGCTCGAAGAGTCCGATCACGTGCTCGCCGTTCTTCAGGATGGCGTACCGCATGTCGCCGCTGTCTCCCAACTGCTCGAATCCGAGCTTGCCGTAGAAGGCGATCGAGGCGTCGAGGTCTTCGACGGCGAGGCTGATCGAGAAGGCTCCGAGGTCCATGGTCGCGTCCGCGTGCAGGGGGTTGAGGAGCCACCGGATTCGACCGCCGGGTGAAGCGCGAACAGCCGCCGCGCCGTGGCTCGTTACCGTATTCTGCACCGGAGGTCGGGGTGGGGCCAATGCCGGTCCCGGGGTGCCGCCGCATCCCCTCCGGGGCGGGGGGGGGGAATCAGACTTCCGCGACTCCCTCGTCCACCAGCTCCTTCAGCAGTGGGTTCGGGAAGCGCCGCGAGATCGTGATCGCGTAGAAGGTCTCCTGAAGCCCGGGGAGGTGGGTGAGTTCGACCAGTTCCCCCGAGGCGATCTCGTCGCGTACGACGATCGGGGGGATGACGGCTCGGCCGATCCCCTCGCGGGCGACGAGCCGGAGCATGGCCATGTCGTCGACTTCGGCGGCGATCTGGGGGCGGATGTCGAGCCGATCGACGAGGGCGTCGAATCCGACGCGCATGCTGTTCTCGGCCGAGGGGAGGACAAGCGGTGCCTCGGAGAGCAGGTCGCGGAGGGTCGCGTCGTCCGGAATGTTGGCGAGGTCCGCTGGCTTGCCCATGGCTGTCCGCTTCGCCTGGCTGCCGCTGTCCGTTTCGCGCGTCGCCTGGCGGTTCGATCGCGCGATCAGGCTCACATCCTGACGCGCCATCGGGTGTGCGACCCAACGCGTCCCGGCGTCGCGCGGCGGCGTCCAGTTCGCGAGCAGTACATCGATCTGGTGCGCTTCGAGCTGCCGGTACAGATCCGAGAACGGACCCGACCGGACCACCAGCTCGACGTCGTCCCGCATCATCAGGGGCGCCAGGAACCGGAGCTGGAAGTTGCGGGAGAGCGTGGCCATGGACCCGACACGCAGGATCTTTCGGGCGCGCCCCGTTTCGTCGAGGGTCCCGACCAGATCGCTCCCGAGCGAGAAGATCTCGTCCGCGTGGTCGAGGGCGATCCGCCCCGCCTCGGTGAGGACGAGGGAGCGATTTCGCCGTTCGAACAACTCGTGGCCGAGTGACTTCTCGAGCTTCCGGATCTGCACCGAGACCGCCGACTGCGATACGTGGAGGGTGTCCGCTGCCCGCGTGAGGTTACCCTCGTGCGCCACGGCGCGGAAGTAGGCCAGGTGCCGGTAATTGAATTCGAGCATGATTCTGTATTAGCGAACGTAAAGTACGGATACTTATATTGGATAAAATATTCCGGTCCCGCTAGATACCGGTCGTGGCTCACGGAACCCCGACCCCGGTGGACATGGAACAGCTCCTGATTCTTCTCGCACTCGCGGCACCGGCGGCGCTCCTCGCCGTGGCGCTGGTCGCACGCCGACAGCCCGGGCGGCGGCCGAGTTCGGTACTCCGCGCCGCGAGGATCGCCGCACCGGTCGCCCTGATCGGCGCCGCCGCCGCCGGGATTCAGGTCGCGACCTTCGGGGCCGTGACGACGCCCCTGTTCGGGTTCGAGGGGCTCGGTTTCTCGATCCGGCTCGACGCTCTGAGCGTGACCATGCTCGTGCTCGTGGCCTTCATGGGCGGCGTGGTCCTCCGCTTCAGCCGCAACTATCTCGACGGGGATGCCCGGCACGGTGCGTTCATCGGTGATCTCGCCCTCACCGTGGCGTCGGTCATGCTGCTGGTGCTGGCCGGGAACCTCCTGCATCTCGCCATCTTCTGGGCACTGACCAGCTTCTCACTGCATCGGCTGCTGCTCTTCTATCGTGATCGCCGGGGGGCCGTCCTGGCTGCGCGGAAGAAGTTCGTCGTCGCCCGGGCAGGGGACGTATTGCTGTCCGCCGCGGTGCTCCTGCTGTGGCTGACGTACGGGACCGGGGACCTCGCGGCGATCGCCGAGTCGGCGCGAGCCGGCGTGGGCGGGACCATGGTGACGGCGGCCACGCTGATGGTCGCAGGCGCCGCGATCCTCAAGTCCGCCGCGTTTCCGACCCACGGCTGGCTCCTGGACGTCATGGAGACGCCGACCCCGGTGTCGGCGCTGCTGCACGCCGGAATCATCAACGGGGGCACGTTTCTCGTCGCACGCGTGGCCGAGGTGATGCTCACGACCCCGATCGCGCTGCACCTCCTGGTCGTGGTCGGTGCGATCACGGCCGTCGTCGCCTCCAGCGTCCTGATCACGCAGTCGAGCGTGAAGACCGCGCTGGCATGGTCGAGCGCCGCACACATGGGATTCATGCTGATGCTGTGCGGGCTCGGCGCCTTCCCGGTCGCGATCCTCCACCTCGTCGCGCACTCCTTCTACAAGGCCCACGCATTCCTCTCGTCGGGGAGCGCGGTGGAGGTACCCCGGGTCACGTCGGCCAGCCCGGGGGCCGCGTCGTGGAGTCATATCCTGCTCGGTCTCGTCGCGGCGAGTGTAACCGTCGCGGGTGTGGGCCTGACGCTCGGCGTGGACATCACCGAGAAGCCCGTCACCTTCGGCCTGGCGGGCATGATCGCGATCGCCCTGACCCAGCTGTGGGCGGTCGGATTCTCGGCGGGCCGTGGGCCGGCGTTCGTTCTCACGCGGGTCGTCGTGTGGTCGACCGCGACCACGATCGCCTTCTTCGGCCTCGAACTCGCGGCGGCGAGCGTGCTGTCCGGCGCCGTTCCGGTCGAGCCGATGTCCGACCCCGTGAGCGTCGCGCTGATGGTGGCCGTGATCACGGCCTTCGCCGCCGTGATCGCGCTCCAGCTCCGCCTGCCCGCGCTTGCCGGCCGTCCCGCCTTCCGGGCGCTCCGCGTCCATCTTCGAAACGGATTCTACGCCAACGCCCGGTTCGACCGTCTGATCCGCGGCTGGACCACGGACCGACCCGAGATCACCACCTCCTTCCCGAGCGCATGATGACTTCGACAGCCCTGCTCTCCGACGTCGCCGATCACGTGGACACCCCGCTGCACACGTCGGATTCCCCGACCCGGACGATCGTCGATCGCGCTGTTCGACGGGTCGCTCCGCTCTGGTCGCTCGAGTCGTTCGTTGCGGTGAATCCCTGGTTCGGGCTGGCCGATCA
>DATFJS010000128.1:0-2534 GCA_035269045.1 Longimicrobiales bacterium
CTGATGATGCCGGTCTCGGCGATGTGCAACAACGCGAAGATGCGCGTGACCGCGGTGTCGATCACGTAGCGGCGAAAACCGGGGAAGGTGAGCGCGCCAGAGGAACCCGTGTCGAGCGCGGTCGTGACGCCGCGGCTGAGGCAATACGTGTCCGCGTTGACACCGTAGATGCCGACGCCTTCGTAGACGTGCACGTGCAGGTCGATGAGACCCGGCGTGACGAGGAAGCCTTGCGCCTCGACGACTCGCCTGGCCTCGGCTCTGGGAATCTCCTCGGCGACGTCGGCCACGCGTCCACCGCGGACCCCGATGTCACGCACCTCTCCCGTGAGCTGCTGCGTGCTGTCGTAGACGCGTCCACCCTTGACGACCAAGTCGTACTTCATCTGCGGTTCTCCATTCGGGCCCCATCGCCTTCCTGGCGCGCTGGGCGCCATCGTCGCTCGTCGACGTCGGATTTCGTGCGGGCACCGGCGGGCGTGGACGCCGACGTGCCCGTCACCGATCGATGTACTGCGGATCGAGGAAGTCTCGGAGACCGTCTCCGATCGCGTTGAGGGCGAGCACGGTGAGGGCGATCGCCGCTCCGGGCGCGAGCATCAACCACGGCGCCTGGACCATGTAGAGCCTGGCCTCGCTCAGCATGCTTCCCCACGACGGTACCGATGGAGGAACGCCGACGCCGAGGAAGCTGAGCGCAGCCTCGGCCTGAACGGCGTAGGCGAAGATGAACGTCGCCTGCACGATGATCGGCGACATGCAGTTGGGGAGGACGTGCCGAACGAGGATGCGCGGGTCGCGCCCGCCCAGCGCGCCAGCCGCCTCGACGTACGGCATGCCCTTGACCGACAGCACGGCACTGCGCACGATCCTGGCCGTGCGCGGGGCGTAGACCGCGCTCAGCGCGATGATCACGTTCCCGAGCGTCGGACCGAGCGCCGCCATCAACGCCACCGCGAGAAGGATCACCGGGAACGCCATCAAGCCGTCCATGATGCGCATGAGCACCGTATCGAGCACGCTGTAGAATCCCGCCAGCGTCCCGACGACGATGCCGATGACGGTCGACAGGACCACCGACGCGAAACCCGCGATCAACGAGATTCGCGCGCCGTAGACGAGCCGGCTGAGGACGTCCCGCCCGAGGTTGTCGGTTCCCAGCCAGAAGGTGCTCGACGGCTCCTGGAGACGCGCCCGGACGTTCATCCCCATCGGGTCGTAGGGCGCGAGCAGCTGCGCGAAGAGGGCCACGAGCACGAGGATCGCGAACACGATGGTGCCGTACAGGACGATCCGACGGCGGAACAACCTTCCGGCGCTCCGGATCACGCCCCGTATGCCGTGCGCGTCCGAGCGCCCGGCCACAGGCTCCTGCGGCCCGATCTCAGTAGCGGACACGAGGATCCACCACCGTATAGAGAAGGTCGACGACGAAGTTCACGAGGACGTAGACCAGCGCCGTCAAGAGAACGACGCCTTGAATGACCGGATAGTCACGGCGCGCGATCGACGAGATCACGAGTCGACCCAAGCCGGGGATGGCGAAGACGGTCTCGATCACGACCGCGCCGCTCAGCAACGCGGCCAGCACCAAGCCGATGACGGTGATGATCGGTACGAGCGCGTTGACGAGGACGTGGCGTATCACCACGAGTCGCTGGCCGACGCCCTTGGCGACGGCGGTCCGGACGAAATCCTGACGGAAGATATCGAGCATCGTCGACCTCGTGATGCGGCTGATGATCGACGCCTGCGACAGTCCGAGAGCGAACGACGGCAGGATCAGATAGCGGAGGCTCTGCACGAGTCCTTCCTCGGCGATCGGTGGATAGCCGGCAGCTGGGAACCACCCGAACCTCACGGCGAACACGAGGATCAGGAGCAGGCCGAGCCAGAAATTGGGGATCGATACGCCGACGAGGGCGAGCGTCGACAGGATCTGGTCGGTCGGCCGGTTGTGGAAGACGGCCGCGATCACGCCCGTCACGACACCGACGATGAGGGCGACCAACAACGACAGGGCGGTGAGGGCGATCGTCGGCTCGGCGCGCTCCAACAGCGCACGGAAGACCGAGCGATCGAGCGCCAGTGACTGCCCTAGGTCGCCCCGCACGAGGTTTCCGACGAAGACGAGGTACTGCACGTGGACGGGGCGCTCGAGCCCGAGCGACTCACGGAGACGAAGCACGTCCGCCTCGGTAGCCATGTCCCCGAGCATGACCCGTGCGGGGTCGCCAGGCGTGAGCTGCAGAATCGTGAATACGACGATCGTCACGACCAGCAGCACCGGCACGATTTCGAGGATGCGCCTCAGGATATAGCCAGGTGTCATCTGTTCACCGTCGGATTGGCTGGCGGCACGGCTCGATGATCCGGGCCGCGGGCCTCGTGGAAGAGGGGCGTCGGCCCCGTCCGCCGGGGGCGGCGGACGGGGCCTGAATATGCTGTCAGGGAAGACTCACAGCGTGCATCGGAACCTACTCGGCCCGGCTGCTGTTCCAGTAGGCGGGAATGCCTTGGGTCGCCGCCTCGCC
>DATFJS010000129.1:0-4826 GCA_035269045.1 Longimicrobiales bacterium
ATCCACTCGAACCACGAGACGGTGACTCCCCCACCCGACGCGAGAATGTCGGGGACCACCGTGATACCGGCGTCGGCCAGGATCTCGTCGGCCTCGGGCAGCGTCGGACCATTGGCGGCTTCCAGAACGATCTTCGCGGAGACGTCCGCGGCGTTGTCGCCCGTGAGAACCGCCTCGGTCGCGGCCGGCACGAGCACGTCGACGTCCAGCGCGAGCAGTTCCTCGTTGGTGATCGCATCCCCGCCGGCGCCGTGCACGGTGCCCTCCTCGTCCTTGGCCTTCCGAACCACGTCGAGGTCGAGTCCGGATTCGGCGTACGTCCCCCCCGTCGAGTCGGACACCGCGACCACCTTCGCGCCGCACTCGTGCGAGAGGATGCCCGACAGGACTCGCCCCGCGTTCCCGAAGCCCTGGATGGCGACCGTGGCCCCCTCGAGGTCCATGTGCTTCCGCTTTGCCACCTCCTGGAGGACGATCACGACGCCCGTGGCGGTCGCGGTGTCGCGTCCCTTCGAGCCACCGAGTTCGATCGGCTTGCCCGTGATCACGCCGGGGATGACGTCACCGGTCCTGCGCGCGTACGCGTCCGAGATCCACGCCATGATCTGCGGGTTCGTGTACATGTCGGGCGCGGGGATGTCGCGGTCGGGCCCGATCATCGGGGCCAGTTCACGCCCGAAGGCCCGACTCACCAGTTGCAGCTCTCGCTCGGAGAACTCGCGCGTGTCGATCCGCATCCCCCCCTTCGCGCCGCCGAAGGGAAGATCGAGGACCGCGCACTTCCAGGTCATGGTGGTCGCGAGCGCCAGCACCTCCTGTCCGTCGACCACAGGCGCGAAACGAAGGCCGCCCTTCCCCGGGCCGCGCGCCGTGTTGTGCACGATCCGGTAGCCGCGGAAGCAGCGGAGTTCGCCTGCGTCGTCCACGATCGGCACCTTCACCTCGAAGCGCCGCTCCGGGGCGAGGAGGAAGTCGCGCCAGTCGTCCCCCATGTCGAGGTCGTCCGCGGCTCGGTGGAAATTCTCGTTCACGATGCGCGTGAACGGGTTGGCGTCGGACTGATCGGTCGCGGTCATGGAATCATCTGCGTGATACGCGGCAGGAATCGTTCGGTCCGGGACATCGTCCATGCCCGGCGGAGTCACCCTTCAACGCACCCCGGCTCCGGTCGGGGCGTTCCGGATTCCCCCACCGAACCCCGGAGATCCCTCGCTCTTTCCCCCCCCGGGAAATGAAAACGGGGAGAGCCGGATCGGCTCTCCCCGTCGTCACTCAGCCGTCGACCCGGGTTCACGGGTCGACGGTCGGCGTCAGTTGTCTCCGCCGAGGTCGAAGCTGAACCCGAGGATGATCGAGAAGATCGAGAAGTCGAGCTCGCCGACCTCGCTGTCCGCATCGAACGAGGCGGCCTGGTAACGACCCTCGAGGAAGGTCGGGAGCGATCCGAGATCGAACCCGACACCCGCCCCCACCTGGTACCCGAAGGCGCTGTCGGACGGATCGGACCCGTCATCGTCGACGCTCAGGGTCTGAAGGCCGAGCCCGCCGAAGAGGTACGGCGAGAGAGCCGCATCCTCATCGCCGGCCAGCCCGAGAAGAAGGCCCGCCATCAGCGCCGAGGGGCTCACGGAAATGTCCGAATCCTCGATGTCGTGCGTGCCCCACTGACCCTCCCCGTAGAGCGAGAGCTTCTCCGAGAGGTCGTAGGTGAATCCACCCAGCAGCTGGAGGCCGGACTCCACATCCTCGAGATCGTCGCCCGTCGGAATGGCCGCGCCACCGCCACCGTAGACAGCGAACTGGGCCGAAGCCGGAGCGGCCGCCAGGAACAGCGCGAAGGCAGCCAGAAGTGCAAGACGCTTCATTGATTTCTCCTCTGGAGAGGTTGGTACCGCGTTAAACATCTGTTTATTTCTTCACCGAATCGTCCGGTTTGTCAATATTTGTTAAGAAACTTCGCAGAGGATCGGATCGCAGGCCATAGCCGGAGAGTATCGGCGAGCGACCCACCTCCCACACGCCCACGGCGCTCCCCGCCGACGTCGGGGTCGCGTCCCGAAGGCCTCTCGCGCCTTTTCGCGTACCCGGGGAAATGAAAACGGGGAGAGCCGGATCGGCTCTCCCCGTCGTCATTCAGCCGTCGACCCGATGCATGGGTCGACGCTCGACGTCAGTTGTCTCCGCCGAGCTCGAAGCTGAATCCGAGGATGATCGAGAAGATCGAGAAGTCCTCGAGCGGGATGTCCTCACCGAACACTCCGGGATCGAACGATGCGGCCTGGTACCGTCCCTCCAGGAACGTCGGAAGTGGACCGAGATCGAACCCGATTCCCGCCCCGGCCTGGTAGCCGAAGGTCCGGTCGTCCACATCGCCGATGTCGCGCTCCAGGGAGAGGGACTGCAGTCCCGCACCCGCGAAGAGGTACGGGCTGATCGGAGCGTCGTCGCTACCCGCGAGACCGACGAGCAGTCCACCCATCAGGGCGGAGGGGTTGGCCGTGATGTCGGAGTTCTCGAGATCGTGCGTGCCCCACTGTCCCTCACCGTACACCGACACCCGCTCGGACAGGTCGTACGTGAATCCGCCGAGCAGCTGAAGACCGGCTTCGACGTCCAACGCGTCGAGATCGTCGCCCGTGGGGATCGCCGATCCACCACCACCGTACACGGCGAGCTGCGCCGACGCGGGAGCTGCCGCAAGGAAAAGGCCGAGTGCTGCCAAGAGTGCAAAACGCTTCATTGTCTCTCCTAGAAGGAGTCGCATGGAACTACGAACATCTGTGTATCTCTGTGAGCATCCGCCGGGATGGTCGACACTTCTTCATTCTGGTCGGGACCGCGTAGTGGATCGTCGCGGCTGGCCCGCGAGTACCACCCGGACCGATGCCCAAAGAACAAATGCGTCGCCGCCCGACCAGGTTCCCATTTTCCGGATTCGCCATGAGAGAGATCTCCGCCACGTTCCCCGCCCTGTTTCTCGCGTTCCTCGTGACGCTGGTCACCGCGCTTCCAACCGAGGCTCAGGAGCCCAACTTCGGACGCGCCGTCGTTCTCGAGGGAGACGACCTGATCATCGGTCAGCCGGTGAACTGGTACGGACCGGGCACCGTCTACACCTACCGACCCGGGCCCGGCGGATCGTGGCAGGAAGCCGCGATGCTGCAGGCGCCCGACTCGTCGCGGATGGACGACTTCGGACGTGCCCTGGCGCTCGACGGGTCCACGCTCGCCGTCGCCGCACCGCGGAAGCGCGAGGGCGACACGGGTGTCGTGTACATCTTCGAGCGCGACGGTGACGCGGGGAACTGGAGCCACACCGCGACGATCGAACCGGGGGGTGGCGCGGACCACCGCGAGTTCGGTGCGGCGATTTCGCTGGCCGACGACGAGCTGCTCGTCGGTTCGCCCGCCGCGGGCGGGACAGGCGTCGTCCATCGGTATCTGCGCGGATCGATCAGCGGGTCGCCGGGGTGGATCGCCGACGGGGAGATCGCACCGGCGGACGCGGAAGTATCCGGCTTCGGTGGGACCCTCACCCGGGCGGGCGACCATCTGCTCGTGGGCGCACCGGGCACCGCATCCGGCCGTGGAGCGGCATTCGTTTCCACCCGTGGCGTGGACGGCTGGAGCGAGCCGGCTCCGATCGGTATCCCGCAGGGACTCGATGAGCGTGACGCCTTCGGTGCGGCCGTGCTCCTCACGCCCGGCGCCGGAGCGAATCCGGCGCGCGCCGTGATCGGAGCCCCGGGGGTCGGCATGGCCTACACCTACCGGGCCGACGGTTCGGGCGGCTGGACCGTCGCCCACGAGCTTCGCGCCTTCGACGCGGGCGAGCGCTCCGGCTTCGGCGCTGCGCTGGCCGCATCCGGCGGCGAACTCTGGGTCGGTGCCCCGGGCACCGCGGCGGGCGACGGACGGACGTACCGGTTCACCGCCGACGACGCCGGTGGCTGGCAGAGCGCGGTGCGCATCGATCCGGACGACACCTCGGGCGACAGCTGGCCGCTCGGGTTCGGCTACTCGGTGGCCGTCGACGACGACCGCGCGGTCGTCGGCATGCCCTCCCGCGACTTCGGTGAGGGGCGCGCCATGGCGCTCGCGCGCACCGGAGGGGACTGGAGTCCGGTGGAGGTCCTCGAGGGACGCATCTTCCGGCTCGGCGAGGAGCTCGCCACAGGCGACCGCTGCGCCGAGGGCGCGATGTCCGAATTCCCCTGCACGAACATGGAGCTCGTGGCCCACGTGCCGATTTCCGGCCTCGGAGGCGAACGCGGGGTGTGGGTCAACGACGTGTGGGGATGGACCGATCCGGAGACGGGTCGGCGCTACGCCCTCGTCGCACGGCGCGACGGCGCATCCTTCCTCGACGTGACGGACCCGGCAGCTCCGAGCCTGGTCGGAAACCTGCCGCGGACCGAAGGCTCCCGCCCCTCCGTCTGGCGCGACATCAAGACCATCGGGACCCATGCCTTCATCGTGTCCGACGGCGCGGGCGCCCACGGCATGCAGGTCTTCGATCTCACACGACTCCGCGGCGTGGACGCCCCGGTCGAGTTCGACCCGGACACCACCTACCACGAGATCTGGAGCGCCCACAATGTGGTCGCCGACACCGCGTCCGGCTTCGTGTACGTGGTCGGCGCCAACAGCGGCGGTACCACCTGCGGCGGCGGGCTGCACATGGTCGACGTGCGCGATCCCGAGAACCCCACCTTCGCCGGGTGCTACACGGACGACGAGGGCGGCGGGCGCCGCGGCTACACGCACGACGCGCAGTGCCTCGTCTACGATGGGCCGGACGACGAGTACGTCGGTCGCCAGATCTG
>DATFJS010000130.1:0-7787 GCA_035269045.1 Longimicrobiales bacterium
CCCACCCAGGATCAGCGCCACCACGTCCCGCCCTCTCTCCAGGGACGGACGGAAGGCGAATCGCCTCAGCAGCAGGAGCGCGACCCACGCCTCCAGTGCATTTCCGACACCGGCACCGATCGCGAACAGGACCGGATCCCCGGACATGATGGTGACGATGAACTCGGCCACGAAGGTCCAGCCCACGTAGCGGATCCCGTAGCGCAGGACGACGCCGACCGCGAGGCCCGAGGGGAACCACACCACCCGCGAGAAGTCGACGGGGGAGCCGAGCCACTCGGGATGCAGGGTCAGAAGCGAGATTCCGACGAACGCCGCGACGAAGGCGAGTGGGCCGGCGAAGGGAAGCTCGCGGAGCTTCATCGGATCCACCCGGCGACGATCGCCGCCACTTCGTCGAGCACCTCGTCGTCGGTCCGGCCCGACCGGACGAGGACGTGGAATCCGTGGTCGGCCCCCTCCACCCGGTGGAACTCGGCCCGCCGCCCGAGGTCGTCGACGACGGTGCCCAGAAGGCCCGGCTCGGCGAGTCGGTCGCGTGTGCCGGACACGAACCGAAGCGCACACGACGTGTCGTCGAGGTGTGCCGCCCGATCGGTGGACGGGCGCCCCCCCGGATGAAGGGGGAAGCCGATGAAGATCAGCCCCTCCACACCCAGCGATTCGTCCGCCTCCGCCATGGAGGTCACCCGTCCGCCCATCGACTTTCCCCCGGCCCACATGGGTCGGCCCGACGCGCGCTTCCGCGCCACCCCGACGGCGGCCCGGGCGACGGGGGGAAGCGTCCCGATCGCGGGGGGCAGTGGCCGCCCCTCGCGGATGTACGGGAAGTCGTACCGGAGCGTCGCGATGCCGGACGCGGCCAGACGCCCGGCGAGCCCCTCCATGAAGGGGTGGTCCATCCCGGCGCCGGCACCGTGGGCGAAGACGAACACGCCGTCGGGACCATCGAGCCACCGACCGTGCACGGTGCCCATGCCATCGACATCGAACGTCAGCGGCTCAGTCGTCATCGTCCCCCGGTCCCTCCCGACCGACGACGCCCTCCGCAACCACGGCGGTCGCCATGTGGCCGACCTGGTTCGTTCCCGACCTGAACATGTCGGGGATCCGATCGATCCCGAGCAGGATGCCGAGGCCGGCCATCGGCGCACCCACCGCGGACAGGGCCGGTGCCAGCGTCATGATGCTCGCGCTCGGGACGGGCGCCACGGTGGAAGCGGCGAAGAACACGGCGATCCCGGCACCCAGCCACGCACTTCCGGACACGGGGACCTGATAGAGCCACACCAGGAACACGACGGACGCGCCCTGGAAGAGTGCGCTCCCGCCTCGGTTGAGGGCGGCCGCCAGCGGAATGACCACGTCGCACACGCGCTCGGACACGCCCAGCCGGGGTCCGTCCCGGAGCAGGACGGGCAGCGTGGCGACGGAGCTGGTCGTCGTGAATCCGACCGTGAAGCTCGCGACCACATGCCGCAGGAAGACGGCGGGTCCGACCCGGCCCACGGCGGCCACCACCGGGAGATAGACGGCGAACACCAGGAGCGTGAGCCCCACCACGACCACGATCACGAACACCGCAAGGGACTGCAGCAGCCCCAGGCCCATGCGAGCCGTCGCCGGGGCGACGAGTCCGAAGATGCCGATCGGGGCGGTCCAGAGCACCCACTCGACGAGTCGGATGAGGGCGGCCGTCACCGCGTCCGCGAGCTCCACGAGCTGGTCGCGCTTCGAGGCCTCGAGGGTCCCGGCGGCCGCGCCGACGAGCACGGCGAAGACGAGCAGGGGAAGCAGGCTGCCGTCGGCGGCGGCCTGGAAGGGGTTCCGCGGGATCAGGTTCACCACGAAGTCCACGAGGGACGGCAGCTCGCCGATGTCCGGTGCGGCTCCTTCGGGGGAGGTGATGCGGGGCATGAATCGGAGAGCGAGTCCCATGCCGCCCATCCCGATGATCACCGCGGGCACGGTCGTGCCGAGGATGAATCCGAGGCTGGATCCACCGATGCGGCCGAGGGTGCGCGTGTCGCCGATTCCGGCCACCCCCGAGAAGACGATCGCGACCACCAGCGGGATCACGACCATCTGGACGCCCCGGATGAAGAGGTCGCCGAAGGGGGCGCTCCAGCTGGCGGCCTGCATCAGCACCGGCGCGCCCGTGACGGAGGCGGCGAGGCCGAGGGCCAGGCCGGCCAGGAGTCCGAGGAGCATCGCGGTGTTGTTCATCACACCGCGAAGCTACCGGAAGGTGCTCAGCCGGGCATCTCCCGAAGCAGCGACCGGAAGGACGCGAGGTCGCCCACGGCCACCACCCGGGGGTGGTCGATCAGATCCCGCAGTTCCGCTCCGAACGCTCCGCCCAGGACGACCCGCGTGGTGGGCGGTAGGAGGGTCATGAGCTCCTCGAGTTGTCCCGGAATGCCGTCCCAGGAGAGAGGGCTCACGATGGACAGCCCGACGACGTCGGCCGGCATGGCCTCCGCCGCCGCCGCGATCTCGGCCGGCGGGAGGTCTTCGCCCAGGAACAGGACTTCCCACTCCGCGAGGGCGGCCGACGTCGCGGCCAGCAGTCCCCCGATGTCGTGGTTCTCACCGGACAGCATCCCGATCACCACACGACGATCGCTGTCGGAGCGCGACCGCTCCAGCAGCCACCCGAGGATCTGGCGGATGACGGCCGTGGCGACATGCTCCTGCGCCGGACGGAGGTTGCCGTCCCGCCACTCCTGACCGATCGAGGCGAGGAGGGGCGAGAGCGCATCATCCAGGAATCGCTCGGCGCCGAGCTTCACGGTGAGACGGCGCAGCTCACGGTCGAGCGTCGAGGCATCCATGCGTCGGACGGCATCGAAGGCGTCGGACAGGTCGACCGCGCCGCCGGTGGGCCGCTCCACACGGTCGCGCGCGGCGCGCGCCTCCCGGTCCTCGGCGAGGATGTCGTTGAGCTCCGACGTCGAGAGATCCGCGATCGTGCCGATGGAACGACCCGCATCGACCGCCTGCTTGAGCAGGAGCAGATGGTCCACCTGCTCGTCGCTGTACAGCCGCTGTCTGCCCTCCGAGCGACCGGGCTCCACCACATCGTATCGACGCTCCCATGCACGCAGGAGCGTCGGACTGATCCCGGTCCGGTCGGCTACGACGCGGATCGGGTGGCGGGCCACGGACGCACGGTTCTCATTCTTCATGCCGGTACAATAGTTGTACATGGAGACTCAGTCAAACCAAAAACTTCTACACAGGGTTGACATGTCCCGGGGATGTCGACACAATGGTTGCACAACTTCTGTACAACTCATCCCAACGGGGAATTCAGCATGAACCGCTTCATGAGCATCGTTGCCGGCGCCGCCGTGGCCGCGTCCTTCGCCGCCGCTCCGGTTTCCGCCCAGTATTCGGAGCAGATGGACATCGTCGACACCGCCGTCGAGGCGGGATCGTTCACGACCCTCGCGACGGCCCTTCAGGCTGCCGGGCTGGTGGACGTCCTCAAGGGTGAGGGCCCGTTCACGGTCTTCGCGCCGACCGACGAGGCGTTCGCGAAGCTCCCCGAGGGTACCGTCGCGGCGCTTCTCGAGGACATCGACGCGCTGACGGCCATCCTCACGTACCACGTCGTTCCGGGCGAGGTCACGGCCGAGCAGGTCGTCGGTCTTTCCGAGGCGACCACGGTCCAGGGCGCGCCGATCTCGATCGAGGTCGTCGACGGTCAGGTCGTGCTCAACGGTGAGTCCACCGTCACGGCCACGGACGTGCAGGCTTCGAACGGCGTGATCCACGTCATCGACACCGTCATTCTCCCGCCGAGCAACTAAGCTCCGGGAAATGAACGTCGGGAGGTCGACCCCCTCCCGATGAACGAACGGGCGGTGGTCGGGCTTCGGCCCGGTCACCGCCCGTCTGTTCGTACCTGGGTGGTCTCAGCCCGCCGGGAGCCGCTTCAGACCGGGCCGGCGGTCCGTCCGCGGACGGGTCACGCGTCGCTCCGCTTCGACCATCCGGTCGAGAAATGCCCTCTCCTGACGCGACAGCACGTGCGTCGAGGCTCCCTCCAGGCGGGCCAGCAGCGTCTCGACCTCTTCCCGATTCACGGGATGGAGACACTCGAGATCGAGCGCCCTCCACCGCTCCATCGCCTCCATCTCGAGCAGCCACTTCGACCGCTCGACCGCATCGCGCATCTCCGCGTCGCCCGGTCCACCCGTACGGCGGAACAGGCGCCAGCCCACCAGCAGGGTGGCGACGTTCAGCAGGATCAGGATGGCGAGGAGTGTGGTCATGGAAAGGTCGGGGCCGATCGTGTGTATGCTTCTCGACGTTACCTTCGTCGATTCGTACGCAGAAGTTTCGCCACCCCCCGACACGGAACCGAATGAGCCGCAACGAGCCCCACGGTCGAGTCGAGGCCCTGTGGGTCAAGCGGGCCCACCGTGGCCCGATGGACGAGCGCGAGCGCGTGACTCTCGTGGAGGGCCGGGGCGTCGAAGGCAGCGCCGACCAGGGACGTGCCCGCCAGGTCACGATCATCGAGCAGGAGGTGTTCGATCGGATCTCGGACGTCGTGGGAGAGGAGGTCGATCCGGCTCTGCGCCGCGCCAACATCCTCGTCTCCGGTGTACAGCTCGAGGGTCGACGCAACCACATCCTCCACCTCGGGACCTGCCGGGTCGAGCTGGTCGGCGAGACGCGGCCCTGTCATCGGATGGACGAGGCCGTTCCCGGCCTCCGCGACGCACTCGACGACGAGTGGGGTGGCGGCGCATTCGGGCGAGTGCTGACCGGCGGAGACGTACGTGTCGGCGACGTCGCCTTCGTATCCTCACCCTCGCACGACGATCCGTCATGAAGAGAGCGATTCTTCTCGGCCTTCTGTTCCCTCTTTCGACCGTCTGGTTGCTCGGCGCCGTACCCGAAGCCCGGTGGGGCGCGAAGGGCCACGAGATGGCCGCCCGGACCGCCGCATCCGGTCTGCCCTCCGACATGCCGGAGTTCTTTCTGGAGAGCGACGACCAGCTGACGTACCTGAACCCGGAGCCCGACCGGTGGCGCGACCGGGATCGCCGGGCGATGGACCAGGCGTTCAGCTACGATCACTACACCGACTACGAGAACCTCCCCGAGGGTGCCCTCGACGCACCCGATCGGTGGGAATTCCTGGCGATGCTCTACGAGGCGGGCCTCGAGAAGCCCGAGCGGGACGCGGGCGTCCTCGTCTTCCACATGATCGAGCTCTACCAGCGTCTCGTGACGCAGTGGGAGCTCTGGGCGGAGGCCGAGGGAGAGGAGCGCCGCTTCATCGAGGAGCGCATTCTCAACGACGCGGGCACGCTCGGGCACTACGTGACGGACGCCGCGCAGCCGCACCACACGACGATCCACTTCAACGGGTGGAACGCGTCCGGGTCGCAGCAGGTCCCCAACCCCGAGGGCTTCACCGAGCAGCGGGACTTCCACGGCAGGTTCGAGACGGCCTTCGTCGGCGCGAACGTGAGCCAGCGGCACGTCGACGCCGAACTTCGGCCGCTTCGGGACGTCACCGACCCCCGTGCCTACATCATCGAGCACTTCATGGAGAGTCACGGTCAGGTCGAGCGACTCTACCGTCTCGAGAAGGAGCACGGGTTCGAGGCGTTCGAGCGACCGCATCCCGACGAGGTCCAGTTCGCCTCCGAGCGACTGGGTGCGGGTGCCTCCGCCCTCCGTGATCTCTGGGTCGCCGCATGGCGCGAGGGCACGGGAGCGGGAGACTGACGGCCTCGCCGCGCGCCGGCGACGGCACCGATCCGGCTGCTCACGCCGGTTCGCCCGACGACGCGGCGGATGCGGCGGACGACATCGCAGGCCTCGACGCGCGCGTCGTCGAGTGTCGCGCCTGCCCTCGGCTCGTCGAGTGGCGGGAGCACGTCGCGCGCGAGAAGCGGAAGGCCTTCGAGGACGAGGAGTACTGGGGCCGCCCCGTGCCCGGCTTCGGACCGGGTGACGCACGCCTCCTGATCGTCGGGCTCGCACCGGCGGCCCACGGCGCGAACCGCACCGGGCGGATGTTCACCGGTGACCGGTCGGGCGACTGGCTGTTCGCGGCGCTGCACCGGGCCGGGTTCGCCACGCAGGCCGAAGCCACGGCTCGCGACGACGGCCTCGAGCTCCTCGACTGCCGCGTTACCTCCGCCGTGAAGTGCGCCCCACCCGACAACCGGCCCACGCCGGACGAGAGGAAGGCGTGCGCTCCCTTCCTGATGCGGGAGATCGAGCTGCTGCTCCCCTCGCTCCGGTGCATCGTGGCGCTGGGCGGGTTCGGCTGGACGAACACGATCCGCATGCTCGACCGCATCGGATTCGACGTCCCCGTGCCGCGCCCGAAGTTCGGCCACGACGAGGAGGTCGTGCTCTCCCCCGACCCCGATGCCTCCCGGCCACCACCCCGAGCCCTGCCCCTGGTCGGGTCGTACCACCCCAGCCAGCAGAACACCTTCACCGGCCGTCTCACCGAGGAGATGTTCGACGCGGTCTGGCGGCGGGCACGTGCCCACATAGGTTGACCCCCCGGCCCCTTCCGACCCTCATCCGGACGAATCGACGCCATGCAACGCCGTGACTTTCTCAAGACCGCCGCCGCCGCCTCCGGAGCCCTCGCCACCGGCACCGGCTCCCTCTCCGCCGCCGAGCGGCTCTCCGCCCCCGGCGTCCACACCGGTTCTCGGGCGCGCCCGATCGTCCTGTCCGACCTCAGCGGAATCGGCTACACGAACAACGGTCCCGAAAGCGCCGTCGAGCGCGCCTTCCGCGGGATCATCGAGGGCGAGGACGTGCTCGATGCGCTGATCGCCGGCGTGAACATTCCCGAGAACGACCCGACCGAGAGCGGGATCGGCTTCGGGGGGCTGCCGAACGCCGACGGAAACGTCCAGCTCGACTCCTGCTGCATGCACGGACCACGGAAGTGGGCCGGCGGCGTGGCCGCGATCGAGGGCGTGAAGACGCCGTCGCGGGTGGCGCGCGCGGTGGCCGAGCTCACCGACCACCACCTCATCGCGGGTGAGGGTGCGCGGGAGTTCGCGCGGTCGCTGGGCTTCGAGATCCACGACGACCTCAACACCGACAACAGTCGCCAGCTCTGGCTCGAATGGCAGCGCCGCGTCGACCCCGGCCACTGGCTCGACCCGAACGCGCGACTCCAGGGACAGGGACGCCCCGGCGAGGAGACCGACCCGGACGTGATCCGGCGGAATCGTGGCGGCGGGAACGGGAACGGTGGAGCGGGTCTCGCGGACGCGGGTGACCGGACCGGTGACGTGGATCTGCTCACGCCTCGGCAGATGCGCCTCCGCGCCGACGCCTACCTGGCCGCCGGCCTCGACATGGTGGAGGAGGGCCTCATCCCGGCCCACTCCTTCTGGGGCACGATCAACTGCAACGGGGTCAGCGCCGACGGCGACATCTGCGGCGTCACCACGACCAGCGGACTGGCGTGGAAGATTCCGGGCCGGGTGGGCGACTCCCCGATCCTCGGCGCGGGCCTGTACGTCGACAACGATGTGGGCGCAGCCGGTTCGACGGGTCGCGGCGAGGCGAACCTCTACAACCTCTCGTCGTTCATGATCGTCGAGTTCATGCGCCAGGGGATGGCGCCGAAGGACGCCGGCATGGCCATGCTCGAGCGAATCCGCGCCAACAACGTCGAGCCCCGGCTCCAGCGCGAGGACGGCGAGCCCAGCTTCGACGTCCGCTTCTTCATCGTGAACAAGGCGGGCGACTACGCCGGCGTCGCCATGTACGGCACCGCCGAG
>DATFJS010000131.1:0-2577 GCA_035269045.1 Longimicrobiales bacterium
GGGTCGGGTCGCCGGCGCTCATCACCTTCACCCACTCCTCACGGATTCTCTCGGCGGAGAGTCCACCGAGGCCGTCCATCGAGGCCACGAGCGCGTCCCACGTCTGCGGGTCGATCTCCAGTTCGAATCGGCCGGCGAACCTCAGCCCCCTGAGGATGCGCAGGTAGTCCTCGGCGAATCGCTCGGACGGGGCACCCACCGTCCTGAGTACCCGGCGCTCGAGATCGGCCTCTCCGCCGAAGGGATCGAACAGCTCCTTCCGGAGCGGGTGCCAGGCGACGGCATTGATGGTGAAGTCCCGGCGCGCCAGATCGTCCTCGATCCGGTCGGCGAACCGCACCACGGCGTGCCGGCCATCGGTCTCCACGTCCTTCCGGAAGGTGGTCACTTCATGGAGGACGTCGTCCCGATCCAGCACGCCGACAGTCCCATGGTCGATGCCCACCGGCACGGTGCGTCGGAAGGCACGCTGGATGTCGCGCGGGCGGGCCGCGGTCGCGAAGTCCCAGTCCACCGAGTCCGCGCCCGAAAGTGCATCGCGCACGCCCCCGCCCACGGTCCACGTCTCGAACCCCGCATCCTCCAGCGTCTTCACCACCCAGCGGGCGGCCGCCGGCACCTCGATTCGGGGGGTCACCCGACCAGAACCGCTCCGCCGTTCACATTGAGGATCTCGCCCGTCACATGTCGCCCGAGTTCGGAGCAGAGAAAGACGATCGGTCCGGCCACGTCGTCCGGCGAGGCGACGCGTCCGATCGGGATCGACTTCTCGATCCGGGCGCGGGCGTCTCCCTCGAAGGCGGGAGCCGCCATCTCGGTGTCGATCCACCCCGGCGCGACACAGTTCACCGTGATGTCGCGGGGCGCCAACTCGACGCACAGCCCCTTCACCAGACTGATGAGCGCGCCCTTGGATGCGGCGTAGTCGGCGTGCATCGCCTCACCCCGCTGGCCCGCGGTCGAGCCGACGAAGACGAGCCGGCCGTGGTCCGACATCCTGCGAGATGCCTCACGCGCCACAAGAAGCGCCGAGTCCAGATTGACGCCGAGGGTCCGGCGCCACTGGTCGGCACTCATGTCCGCGAGCGCAACACCTTCGACCGGCCAGATGCCGTGGTTCACGACGACGATGTCGACACGTCCCATGCGCGCCTCGACCTCGTCGAAGAACGCGGCCACCTCGGCGGGGTCGGTCAGGTCACCCTTCCGCGACCACGCCGCACCCCCCGCCCGTTCGATCGCGCTCACGGTGTCGTGCGCATCCTCGTCACGAGATCTGTAGGCGATGGCGACACGGGCCCCGGCGTGCGCGAGCATCTCGGCCGTCGCGCGGCCGACCCCTCGTGAGCCGCCGGTCACGACGGCGATCCTGCCGGAAAGATCGATCAGTTTGCCGGCATCCATTTTCCCCCCAGATCACGATGATGATGTACTTCGGACTCGAGGATCTCGGCCACCACGTCGGCGGTGGCGGCGTCGGATATTCCCCCGTCGATCCACGCTCGATAGTAGTCGACCTCGTCGGCCTCCCGCTGCCGTGCGGCCTCCTCCCACTGGCCGAGGTCGATCTCCGGCCGCTCGATCTCGCGCAGACTCGCCGGCGCCTCGCCGAGTTCGAGCAGGCGGGCCGTCAGCCGGGAGAGATGGTGCTGCTCGTCGGCGTGCAACTCGTTCAGCCGTTCGGCGTCGTCCACACGTCCCGCGTCCTCGGCCGCCGCCGCAAGCGCCCGGTAGAAGAGCGTCATGCCCTTCTCTCGGTGACGAGCGTCACGAAGACGTGCGACCAGATCATCGGTGACGGCGGATGCTCTCCTGTCCCGGGTGTTCACGATACCTCCGGCCTGATGAGACGACGAAGTCGCTCCCGCCATCCATGACTGACCTGCACGGGGCGAACGGGGAGCGGCTCCTGATCTTCCAGGAGTCGCAGCGGGTTGGTCCGAACCAGCATGCCGAGCTGTTCCTCCGCGTCGAAGTCCTCGAGTCGACGCTCGACCTCGTCGAGTTGGAGGTCGAGGTGTGGACGGCCATGGTGGTCGCTCGCGAGGTAGTCCACCAGCCCTTCCTCGAGGAGGGACCAGGCTCGGCGCTCGGGGGCCGCTCCGTATCGGCCCGTGAGTGAGCCGTGGTTGACCTGCAGGAATGCCCCGGCCTCCCTCCAGCTCTGGGCCAGAGTCCGGACGTCTCCGCCCTCCCGATACCGCTCCGGATGGGCCACGACGGGTGTCAGGCCCTGGTCACGGAGCCGCGCCAGCACTGCCGACGTACCCGGAGGCACACGCATGCGGGGCCACTCCACGAGCACGAACCGCGTCCCCGCCATTCTCAACCTCGAATCCGACAGGTCCGCGTGGGGGTCGTCGAGCATGACCTCGAACCCATGCCCGAGCTCGATCTCGGGGAACCGTCGGGCCACGGCCTCTTCCAGCCGCGCAAACCCGGTCTCGACCTCTTCCATGCGCCGTCCGCCGTGGGGACCGGACATGAGGGACGCGTCGAAGTGGGGCGTGGTCACGATCGTGCGGATCCCCAGCGCGACCATCCGACCGATCGACTCGAGGGCGTCGTCGAGTGTTC
>DATFJS010000132.1:0-2187 GCA_035269045.1 Longimicrobiales bacterium
AAGATCTGCGCAATACCGAGCTGGTGGCGCGCGTGATGATGAACGGGCGGCTGTTCGACGCCGCGACGATGGGCGAGGTCTGGCCGCGTCAGCGCGAGATCGAGCCGTTCTGGTGGTGGGACGAGGAGCCGGTGGGGGTGCCGGGGCTGGGGGGACGGTGACGCGACAGGATGGGACTTCTCGGCCTGGCCCCGGATACGTCATGCCGGATACGTCATGAAGGGTCCGATCCTCATTCCGCTCGACGGCTCGGAGTTCTCCGAAGCCGCCTTGCCCTGGGCACTCGAGGTCAGTCGCCGTCTCGGCGTCGGCCTCGACGTGGTGTCGGTCGCCGAGCCGATCCCCACCCTGGACGACGCGGATTGGAATTTCGAGGCAGAGCGGTGGGTCAACGAGTATGTCGACCACATCGTCGACGAATGCAGCGGGAAGGCGGGCGGCGAGGTGAGCGGCGCGGGCGTGAGCGGCTACCCGCTGGATCGCATCCTGCGCCGCGCGGACACGGTCGGGGCTTCCGTACTGGTGGCCGCGACCCACGGGCGTGGGCCGATCGCGCGCGCCTGGCTCGGAAGCGTGGCCGACGGACTCCTGAGGACGGCACCCATCCCCGTGCTGCTCGTGCGCCCGGCCGAGATCGAAGGCGACGCCATCGCCCCCGATCCCGGCGTTGCGCAGATACTCGTGCCGATCGACGGATCCGCCGACTCCGAGGCCGCCCTCGAGCTCGCCGCGACCTGGGCGCACGCCTTCGACGCGAAACTCCACGTCCTGCACGTCGTGATGGATCCGAACGAAATCGCTCTACGCTACCTGCCACGAACGCCGGAGCTCGCTCGGATCGGAGTCGATGAAGCAACGGCGCGGGCGAAGCAGGACCTGCGCGGAATCGTCGCCGACCTGAGCGACTCCGGGCTCGACGTCGCCGCGCACGTGACCGGGGACGCTCACGGTCCGAGAGCCATCCTGCGAACCGCACAGAGCGTCGGTGCGGATCTGCTGGTCATGGCGACACACGGGCGCGGCGGGATCCAGCGCGCGTTGCTGGGCAGCGTCACGGACAAGGTCGTCCGGAGTGCCGACATCCCGGTGCTCGTGACCCACATCCCTGACGCCAGCTCCTGAACGCCGCCTCCTGAACGCCGGCTCCTGAACGCCGGCGGTACCGACCATTACAGCACTACCGACGGCTACTCGACGACCTCCACACCCTTCCAGAAGGCCACGCGCCCGCGGATCTCCGATGCGGCGGGCTTCGGGTCGGGATAGTACCAGGCGGCGCCCGCGTTGGTCTCGCCGTCCACCACCACATCGTAGTAGGACGCCGTACCCTTCCACGGGCACGTCGAGGTCTTCGCGGAGGGTGTGAAGTATTCCCGGTTCAGCGAGTCGGGCGGAAAGTAGTGATTTCGCTCGACGACGACGGTGTCGTCGGACTCCGCGAGTGTGGCTCCGTTCCAGATGGCCTTCATGTGAATCCCGTTGTGGGTCGTGAGGGTGTCTCCCATACCCAGACCCTCGATGCCGCTATGGAGGTCCCCCCATCGGAGATCCCCCTCGGTGCCCTTTGTGATCCTCGGGCGGACCCGATGACGAGTCCGGACGAGCAGGCCGGCTCGTCGTCGGATATCTTGATGGGAACCGAGGTGCTCTCGACGGGGTGCGAATCCTGTCGGGCACGCCCTCGCCAGAACCCCGGACCTCAGCCCCTGGAGATCGATGCGCCACGCATGCCTCCCCTTGATCACCCTGCTCGCGCTCGGGGCCTGTACATCGCCTTCCGGTACCTCGGGAGAGAACAGCGGCGAGGTCCAGCCCACCGAACCCACCTTCGCGATCGAAGCGTTCGAGTCCTTCGACGAGCCGTGGGCGATGGCATTCCGGCCCGGGACGGAGACCCTCTTCATCACCGAGCAGGGAGGAGCCGTCCGGTCGTACGACACTCGAACCGGCCGCCTCGGGTCGATCGCCAGCGGGATTCCCGACGTCGACTACGGCGGGCAGGGCGGCCTCGGCGATATCGCGTTCCATCCGGAGGCGGACGCCCAGGACCCTCCGATGCTGTACCTCACGTGGGTCGAAGCCGGCCCGGGAGGGACTCGGGGGGCGGCGCTCGGACGCGGCCTTCTCACCTGTGACCAGGCGGGAAGTTGTGAGCTCCGGGACTTCGAGACGCTGTGGCGCCAGGAC